>JAILHI010000025.1 GCA_024695865.1 Candidatus Gastranaerophilales bacterium | reverse complement strand
GAAAATATATATTAAACTTATAAATAAGAAATAGAAAAATGTTAAAATCAAAAACAAAATATTGACTATTATAGTTACAACTTTATTCCAATTTAATTTTTTTACAATAAAATTTATAAATAATGAAATTAAAATCGGTATAATATTTATAATTAGCTGTTGAAGAAATAAAAAACCCGGTATTGAACCAATCTCATTAAAAGCAATTAGAATTTCAAAGAGTGAAAATATAACGGTTAATATAATTGTTAAAATAATAAAAATTTTATTCATAAAGACCACCCTTTTATAAAAAGGATAACATGAATAATTTATTATGATGTGAATTTTATATTGTGATGCTATTTTACAAATTGCGGATAATTTTGTCTGATATGTTCGCTCATAGCGGCAAGACGTTTATCTGTTGAGGGGTGGTCAACCCAAAAATCAGCATAATTTTCACCGAATTTGCTCATGATTGAAATAGCGTAAAGCGGGTTATAGCCTGCTTTTGTCATAAAATCAATTCCGAAAGCATCAGCCGTAAATTCCTGACTTCTTGAATATTTGTTTTGTGCTGCGGTGGTAACTAATTGCGTGCCGATTTGGGCGGTTTTTTGTGCAAGGCTTGATAAACCTTTGTTTGCAGCCGCCTTTGTTGCGGCTTCTATAACCATATTGCCCGCATAATTGGCACCTGTGGCTTTTAATACGTGGTTTTGGTCTGCATGTCCCAATTCGTGTCCGATAATAAAGGCAAGTTCATCTTCGTTTGAGCAATAATCGATTATTCCTTTATAAACCGTTACGGCATATTCAATGTCTGTATATGCGTTTACAACATTCTCGGTATTTACAACAAATTTCACGCCCTTTTGTACGTTATTGCTTTCCAAAAGTTTATTTCCGACTCTGTTTACAAGTTCGTTTAATTCCTGTTCGGACATGTTTTTGTAGGGACTTTCGGAGGAAAGTTTTACACTTATAATGTTGTTCGTTTCAACAACGGTATTTTTACGTGTAAAGCAGGCATTTGCGTCCGAAAAACAACCTAAAACCAAGGATAAACATATTGCGGATAAAAAAATCTTTTTCATTTAAGCAACCTTCTTATTCTTTTTGAATACAACAATTATAAAGCATAAATTTTAAAATAAAAGTGCTGATTATCTGTTTGTTACCACAAAAACAAGCGTATATACGGCAATCCTGAACAGACTTTTCAAGGGACTGCCACGGGCAAAAGCCCTCGCAGTGACGTATTTTGTTAATTTTTGTGGTAACTTATGTAATCCATAAAAGTTTATAGCGGCAAAAATTAAACAATAATTTCGCCGTCAAAAGAGTAATCCGCTCTGCCTGTCATATAGACGTTGTGTTCGGTGTCAGCAGGGTTTCCGTCCCATTCGATTTTCAGAGCGCCGCCTTTGAGGTTTGCTTTAACGGTATTATCGAGATATCCGTTTAAAATTCCCGCAACTGTTGTTGCACAGGCGCCCGTACCGCAGGCAAGCGTTATTCCGCAGCCACGTTCCCAAACGTTAATTACAACTTCATTTTTTGATAAAATTTCAACAAATTCCACATTCGTTTTTTCGGGGAAAAGGTTGTCATGCTCGATTTTTGAGCCGTATTTAAGGGCAAGATTTTTACTGTCTTTTTCAACAAAAATGACACAATGAGGATTGCCCATACTTACTGCATTTAAAAGAAATTTTTCATCCTCGGTAACAAAAGGGATATTCAGATTATTTTCGGCTTTGCAGGGGATTTTTGAGGGGGCTAAAATAGGCTTACCCATATTGACTCTGACTTCGTTATCAGAAATTATTTTCGGAACGATAATTCCCGCCTTTGTTTCTACGGAAAATTCTTTTTTATTGACGAGTTTGTTGTCATAAACGTATCTTGCAAAACATCTCATTCCGTTTCCGCACATTTGCGCAGCCGAGCCGTCAGAATTGTAAAAAATCCAAGATATATCCGCCTTTTCGGTATTAGGGTTTACAACAATCAAACCGTCTGCACCGATACCGAAATTCCTGTTACATAACTTTTTTGCAAGTTTATCCGCCTCTGTTTTCGTCTTTTGAAATTCTTCAAAATCCAAAACTACAAAGTCGTTTCCGAGTCCGTTCATTTTTGTAAATTTTATTTTTGACATAATTCTTTCCAAAACCTAATCCTTATCTATGATAGAGGGATATAACAATTTTATCCATAATTTTAAATTATGAAAAACTGTAAAACAAATATTTTTTTTTAAATTTTTGTTTTTTTTCGTAAATTTTTTGCCAAAATTCAAAATTTTATATATATTTTTAAAGAAAAATCAAAAAACTTGATTAAAAATCACAAAAAAAACGTCGAAATTAAAAACTTTAGAAAACTTAATATGTTTTCGGGTTTGACGGTACAAACACACCGATAGAAAATTGTTTTATGTGCAGAATAGGTTCAATTAAGTCAAAACATTATATCCACCCGTCATTAGTTTTAAAACTGATGCGTTCGCAGCAAAAAGGTCATGATAACTCGGGTTTTGCCTTTATCATGCAGGATTTGGGCGGAATTTTTGAAAATTACAAGGATTTGCCGATTTTATCCATGGCGGTTACCGATGAGGGTATGAAATTCGCAGAAGATTTGCTTCATAAAATCGGTTTTGTAAGGGTTTTTCAATACAACCCCGAAGTTTATCCTGACAGTTCTTTAAAGATAGAAACAATGCCGAATTACGTTTTTGAGGTTTTTCAGTATCCGAAAAGTTACAAAAATGCTTCAAGAGAAGAAAAAGAAAATCTTTTGCTCGATACAAGATTAAAATTGCGTGAGCATTTGGAAAGAAACGAAGAAGGCTTTGTTTACTCGTTTTGGGAAGATGTAATTTCTTTAAAAGAAATCGGAAACCCCAACGACATCGGTAAATATTTTAACCTTTGGAGTGAAGATGTTAATTTAAGGGCAAAAATTATTACCGCACAATGCCGTCAGAATACGAATTACGACATTGTCCGCTATGCCGCTCACCCGTTCTTTTTACAGGGATATACCACTTTAACCAACGGTGAAAATACTTTTTACGAAAAAAATAAATTAATGCAGAAAAAACTGCACAGAGGCTATATCGGTTTTGAAAGCGATTCGCAGTGCTTTTTATATACCCTGCATTATGTTCACAAGATTTTAAAATGGCCGTTAAAATACTATAAGCACGTTTTAACCCCATTGCCGTTTGATGAAATGGAAAAACGGGATAACAAAAACGTTTTGGAAAGAATAAAAACTTCTTTGTCCAACCTTGAAATCAACGGCCCTAATACCACTATCGGTGTTTTGCCTGACGGCACTATGTTTAACGTCATAGATTCCAAAAAATTAAGACCGACGGTTGTATGCAAGGACGATGATATTGTCGTTATGACTTCCGAAGTCTGCGGTGCAAATGAAATTTTGCCGAACAGAGATATTACAAAAGATATTTACACAAACGAACGTGAACTCGTTGTTGTGGATAATGATTTGAACATTCAAAGGATAAGACAATGACGACGGTAAATATAAACAGTATTTCAAAAGACGATTTGCCCTGGATTATAGAATACGACAGCGAAAAGTGTATGCTTTGCGGTCATTGCGTTGCGGCGTGTTCTTTCGGGGCGATAAAAGTTGATGTTCAAAAGCGTAAAAAAGTCCGTGCAATATCAAATGAAGAAGGTTTTCAGATTGACGAAGACCAAAAGGCTATCCCCGTTATAAGACAGGTTATCGATGCACACGATTTTTGCAGGGGCTGCGGAATTTGTACAAAAGTATGCCCCAACGGTGCAATAAGAGTTACAAGAAACAGAACGGAAATTTTCGGAACAAGATTCAGAGCAAAAACCTCGGAATCCGTTAAAAGAGGCGGAAGAAGCAATTTGCACACAGAGGGACGAACCCTTGATAAAATCAAAGTCGGCAGAATTTCCCAAATGACAGACCCCTCGTTAGATGCGCTTCGTCACACCTTTGATATGAGAACGAATTTAGGCAGAGTTGTCAGCGCAGATAACCTCGATTTTGAGGTGGTAAACGGCGAACTTCGTGAAAAAACAAACGAGGAATTGCCTGTAAATACATCTATTTACCCGATTATGTTTTCCGATATGTCAATCGGTGCGTTATCACCGAGAATGTGGGAAGCAATCGCCATAGCAACGGCTTATCTGAACGAAGTTAAGCGTATTCCCATCAGAATGGCAACGGGCGAAGGCGGAATACCCGACAAACTTTTGCGCTCAAAATATCTTAAATATATGATTTTGCAAATTGCATCGGGGCATTTCGGCTGGAACAGAATTATAAATTCTATGCCTTATATGCAGGAAGACCCCGCAGGTATTTTAATCAAAATAGGTCAGGGTGCAAAACCGGGTGACGGCGGGCTTTTAATGGCTGAAAAGAACGTTAAACTTATTCAGGAAATCAGAGGTGTTCCAAAGGCTGATTTACTTTCGCCGCCTAATCATCAGGGACTTTATTCTATTGAAGAAAGCGTTCAGAAGATGTTCCTCTCTATGAACTGTGCTTTCAAATTCAAAGTTCCCGTTGCAATTAAAGTTGCCGCATCATCAACAAGTGTAAGCGTTTATAACAATCTGCTGCGTGACCCTTATAACATTGTCGGCGGGTTCTTTATAGACGGTTTGCAGGGCGGAACGGGCGCCGCTCACGAAATTTCCCTTAACCATACGGGACACCCGATTGTTTCAAAGTTAAGAGATTGTTATCTGGCGGCCGTTCATCAGGGCAAACAGGGACAAATTCCTATTTTCGCAGGCGGCGGAATCGGTATGAACGGTAATTTGGCGGCAGATACGTTTAAAATGATTTGTCTCGGCGCTTCGGGCGTGTTTATAGGTAAGTTGGTTCTGCAGATTGCAGGTTGTGTCGGTAATGATTTCGGCAAATGCAACGGTTGTAATACGGGCAAATGCCCTGTCGGAATAACGACACAGAATCCGAAATTAATGCAAAGACTTGATGTTGACAGAGTTGCCGAAAATATCGTGAACTATATCTGCGCAACGGACATTGAACTTAAAAAACTTCTTGCCCCCGTCGGAAACTCAACACTGCCGATAGGCAGAAGCGATGCGCTCGTCTGCGTGGATAAAAATGTGGCTGAAAGGTTAAATATTCAATATGTGTGCTAGAAAGATAGAAACCTTAAAAGATAACGAAAGAAAATCAACCCAGTCCTTAATGAAAGAAATTTGGGCTGCGATTGACGAGGGCTGCACGGATTTTGAAATAAATGCCTGCGGTCAGCATAATATCGGCGGTTCTGTCTGGTCAAAAAACGGTGAGGAACTGAATTTTTATATCACAAACCCCGGACAGAGAGTCGGCTCCATGGGCGCAAAAGGGACGAATATTTACGTTGAGGGCTCCGCTCCCGCTGATACGGGCTGGCTTAATTCGGGTGCAAAAATTGTCGTAAACGGCGATAGCGGCGATACGACAGGTCATTGTGCCGCATCGGGTAAAATTTATATTGCGGGAAATGTCGGCACACGTTCGGGGGCGTTGATGAAAAAAGACCCGAAATTTGAAGCGCCTGAATTATGGGTTTTCAAATCAACAGGTTCTTTTTCTTTTGAATTTATGGGCGGCGGTATTGCCGTTGTTTGCGGTGTTGATTGTGAAAATTTGCCGTCTGTCTTGGGTGACAGAGCCTGCGTGGGAATGGTGGGCGGTATCGTCTATGCAAGAGGTGCTATCAAGAACCTTTCGGGCGACGTTTATCTTCTCGATTTGGACGAAAAAGACAAAGACTTTTTGACTTCGGGCTTAAAAACGTATTTGTCCGAAATTAAAAAAGACGATTATTATGAAGAATTATGCGATTTTTCAAAATGGCATAAAATCGTTGCAAAAACTTACGAAGAAAGAAAACAGCAAAACAATATTTCCTTAAAAACTTTCAGAGTGAACAAGTGGTTTGAAGAAATCGGCGGTTCAATATTCTCTGATTTGATAACAGACGATTTTAAAGCGTGCGATTTGGTTCAGACAGGTTCATCAAGACTCAGAAGACCGAACTGGAAAAATTACGCATATTCCGCTCCCTGTGAATATAACTGTCCGATAAAAATTCCGACACAAAAAAGATTTTCACTTTTGAGAAAAGGCGAAATTAAAAAGGCTTTGGAACTTGTTTTGGAATACAGCCCTTTTCCCGCAAGTGTTTGCGGTCAGGTTTGTCCGAATTTGTGTCTTACAAACTGTTCAAGAGGTAACTTTGATGAGCCGATGGACGTAAAAATGCTCGGTTCTTTGTCAAAAGACATCAAGGTTAAGCCCGTTAAAATCACTCAAAAACAAAAAATTGCCATAATCGGTTCGGGCGTATCGGGTATTTCTGCCGCATGGCAGTTATCAAGAAAAGGCTATGAAGTCGAAATGTTTGAACAGGATAACAAAATCGGCGGAAAACTCTATCAGGTTATCCCCGAAGAAAGACTTCATAAGGAAATTCTGGAAACTGAACTTGAAAGATTTAAAAAGACGGGTGTAAAAATTCACACTTCAACAAAGGTTACACGTGATTTGTATAATAAAATCGAAGCCGAATTTGATGCGGTAATTATTGCAATCGGCGGTCATAACCCCGTTGTGATACCTTTTGAGGGATATGAAAGACTTATAAAAGGTCTGAATTTCTTAAAAGATGTCAAAAAGGGCAAGAAATACAATCTCGGCAAAAAGGTTGTCGTAATCGGTGCGGGAAATGCTGCAATGGACGTTATTACCGAGGTTTATAAGCAGGGCGGTGTTGAAGATGTTACCGCAATAGACATTCAGGAGCCGTCTGCTTTTGAAAAGGAAATCAAAGCCGCAGAAAGACTCGGCGCCAAAATTATGTATCCCTGCTTTACCCAAAAAATCACGGAACAGGGTGTTTACCTCAAAGACGGCAGATTTTTGCCCGCCGACAGCGTAATTATTTCCGTCGGCGACAGACCGATTTTTGATTTTCTTAATAAAGACTATCTTGATGAAAAATCAAGAATAAAAATTAATGAGTTTATGCAGACGGAAAATAACAAAGTCTTTTCAATCGGCGACAGCATAAAACCGGGACTTTTTACAAACGCAATAGCAGACGGCAAACACGCCGCCGAAAATATTATCAAATTTTTGAACAACGAGCCGTTAACCCCCGTAAAAGAAAAAGATTTGATTCCGTCAAAACGCATTAAATCGGAATACTATGAGTGTTATAATTCTACCTGCGACAACGAGCAAAACAGATGTATGTCCTGCGGATACTGTCGTGACTGCGGTTTGTGCCGACAAAGCTGCCCGCAAAACGCAATTTCAAGAATTGAAAAGGAAAACGGTAAGTTTGAATACGTTTCCGATTCCGAAAAATGTATCGGCTGCGGTATTTGCGCAGGCTTATGCCCCTGCGGTATTTGGGAAATGGAAGATAATAAGTAAAAACGGCAGGATATTTTCCTGAAGATGCTGAAACAAGTTCAGTATGACTATTTATTTGTCGGTTACAGATATATTATCAAAATATTTAAACAGTTGTTTTTGTGTCAAAACTACTTTAAAAGCGGTATTCCATGGGTTAACTACCGAATATTCGAGGTCACCGTTTTGATTTTTTTGAGGAACAATACTGTAAACGTGAGAGCCGACAATATTATAGTTTTCGTAGCCCTTTCCATCGAAACCGAATTGAAAAGAAGTTGTTCCGGCAACAAGAAAATCATTTTTGTTATTATCTGTCTTTTCTTTTAAAATATTAACAAGTTTGTTTTTATCTTCATCGGATGAAATAAGGAACATTTTCGTTTTCATACCAAAGGTATTATAAACAATTTCCGCCAAACCACCATTACCTCTGTAATAGGTAGTATCATCTCCGAAATGTTTTGAAAATTTTCTTATATTCTTTTTTGATTCAAGAATAACCCCGTTTTCATCTTCTTCAATGACGGGTCGGCTTGTAAAATATCTGGTTTCATCATCCCAATCACAATCACAATCACTGTTGTGTCCGTTTTTAAGCCAAATGCCGTCAGGATTATTGATTTGTTTATACAGTTCGTTTTTCCTGTTAATTTGTTTCATAAAATTATCAGGTGTATCTTTTTCCAGCGATTTTGTTAATTTTGTATTGCTGATACTTTCTCCGACAAGTTTTTTAAGTTCACTCTGTATAAAATCAATTCTTTTTTCTCTTGAAAATCCTGCTTTTTCGGGAATTTTGCCACCGTTTTGAAGATATTTGAGTTCGGCTCTGTATCTTTGTTTTTTATCTTCAACAGTTTGTTTTTGGTCTTTTAAAAATTGAGATTTTTCCTCTTTTTTCATTTGATTTGAAACTGTATCATCAATTTTTTCATAGGTTTGTTTTTTGGCAGCCGTTATAAATCTGTCTTTTTGTATGTCACCAAACAAATCTTCCAATAATTTTATACCGTCTGCACCATTGATAAAATGATAATCGTCATAATTTTCAAGTGCTTCACTTCCGTCTTTGCAGTAGTTTTCTATTATTCGGACATTCTTATCATTCGGAACCTGAACTTTAAGATTATCGCCGTCCTGTTCAAAACAATCGAGTATTTTTACTCTTGTTTCAGTATCCTGATAGATATTATCCAAAGTTGAAATCAAATAACAATCACCCATTGAACTTTGATTCATGGCAAATCTTTCAACAGGGGGAAATAATTTAAAATAAGTATCTTTATCAAATTTTAACCGTTTGGACGAATTATCATCAGTTTTGATATAAACATTTTTTTCATCACCAACGGAAAAAACATCTCCAACCTTGGCATTATTTACACCTGCTTCATTGCTGTCGTAATTTTTCACCATTAAATCCTGTGGCGGAAGGTTTTGTTCTTTTGCCGTTTTCAGCATTTGAATATCATCTTTGATATTGTCTTGTAAATATGCTTCAGAACAAGTATTATAAATGCAGTAGGCAGGAACATCGCCCTCAAGAACTAAATCGATTAAATCTTTTAAACTTTGTTTATTTTCATTTTTGACCATCATTTTTGCCAAATCGGCGGTCGATTTTTCATCAATATTATCAAAAGAATCTCTGATGAACTCTTTGTTTTTTTCAATCTGTTTTATGGGAGCCTGAGCATTGGGCATAAAAACAGCTTTTAGATATGCGCCTGATAACTGAGGCATATCTTTTTTGTTTTCTGTTTTTTCTGTTTCTGTGATATTGGTTTTGTTTTTTAAATTGTCCTTATTTACAACATTGATTCTGTTGTTTTGAACATTTAATTTATTAACACTTACCATGCTTTTGCTCGCATTATCTCTCATATATTATATCGGTATAATTTTCAATTTCTTTAATAATAAAATTTTAGAAATTTTATTAATATTAACATAATATAATTCTTATGTATTTTGTCTTTGTGAAAATCTGACGAAATAGAAGTTTTTATAAGCAGTAAAAACAAAATGAAGTGAAAATTTTTGAATCGTCAAAATTCAAGATGGCAAATCTTTGGCGCCGAAAAACTTTAAAGAAAATAATCCAAAAGAAAAAGGGGATAAGTCTATCCCCTTTGATTAGCGTGTTTGTTTGGTTATGTTTGGATGATTTTTACTGCATATTGAGATACATTTCAACTTCCAGCGGTGTTACATAAGTTCGGAAGGTTTCCACTTCTTTTTCTTTTGTTGCTATAAATTCGTTGAAAATATGTTCGCCAAGGGCGTTTTTAATAATTTCGTTATTTTCGAGCAAACCGATTGCTTCTTCAAGATTTGCGGGAAGTGAGTCGATTTTTGCTCTTTTACGTTCTTTTTTCGTCATGTGGTAAATATTTTCTTCAACCTGCAAAGGCGGTTCGATTTTGTTTTCAACGCCGTCCAAAATAGCGCCGAGAATTACCGTCAAAGCGAGGTAAGGATTGCAGGACGGGTCGGGTGAACGAAGTTCGATTCTTGTTGCGTTGCCTCTTTTTGCGGGAACTCTGATTAAAGCCGAACGGTTAGCAAGACTCCATGCAAGATAAACGGGCGCTTCATAGCCCGGGACTAATCTCTTGTAACTGTTGACAAGAGGGTTTGTAACCGCTGTAAAGGATTTAACGTGTTTTAAGAGTCCGCCGATTGAATAAAGGGCTTCTTTTGAAAGTTGATATGTTCTGTCGGGAGCGTAAAACAGGTTCTTTCCGTCCTTAAAAAGCGATATATTGCAGTGCATACCCGAGCCGTTTATGCCAAAAATGGGTTTGGGCATAAATGATGCAACGGCGCCGTTTTGTTCCGCAACTGCCGTTACTGCGTATTTAAAGGTCATAATATTATCTGCTGTGGTCAAAGCATCTGCATATTTAAAATCGATTTCGTGCTGGCCTCTTGCAACTTCGTGATGGCTTGCTTCAACTTCAAAGCCCATTTCTTTAAGGGTTTTAACCATTACACGTCTTAAATTTTCGCCTTTATCGACGGGCGCTGCCGAATAATAACCTGCGTTATCAAAGGTTTTCAAGGCTGCATAGCCGTCAGCATCCTGTTTGAAAATGAAAAATTCTGCTTCGGGGCCGACATTCATTGTATATCCTAATTTTTCTGCTTTTGCTATCATCTTTTTGAGGTTGCATCTCGGACAGCCTTCAAAAGGTGTTCCGTCAGCGTTATGAATATCGCATATAAATCTTCCGACTTTTACTTCATCATCACTTCTCCACGGGATAATTGCAAAAGTGTTTAAATCGGGATAAAAATACATATCCGAGGTTTCAATGCTTCTGAAACCTTTGATTGATGAACCGTCAAGCATAATTTCGTTGTTCATTACGCTGTCTAACTGTTCGCAGGGAACCGAAAGGTTTTTCATTATGCCGTTAATGTCGCAAAATTCAAGTTTAATAAATTCAATGTTGTTTTCTTTGACGATTTTTCTGATTTCGTCTTTTGTTAAAGTCTTTTTGTGGTCAATTATACTTTTTTTACCCATAATAAATCTCCTATGCTATGAGTAAATTATATACGGCAGTTCTTTTGTCTGTCAAAACTTCGTGTTCTTCACGGGATTGTAAACATATTAAAAAACAAATGAAAAAATTAATTTCAAATCAGTTTTTATAATATTTTTATAATTTTTTAAAAATTTTGCGGAAAAAAATTAAATATAAAAGTTTTTTATTCCTTTTTTTTTATTTTTTCTTTTGATTTACATTTTTTAATGTTAATAAATGTTTTATAAACCGAGTGTAAAAATTTATTAATCCAAAATGTAAAAAACACGGCGGTTTGTATATAATAATTTTATGAAAAAGATATTTGCGTTTTTGTTTTGTATGTTGTTTCTGGTGTGTCCTGCTTTTGCTGTTACCGAACAGAATCCTGATGACGCTTATTTTTTATATGAGTGTGTTAATCTTGCACTCAAAAACAGTCCTGTTATTAAGCAGGCTAAATACAATGTTGAAATTGCGGATAAAAATCTGAATATTGCAAAATCGGCATACTTCCCGACTCTTGGGGCGGGTATTCAATACAATCACTTTTTCAATTCCGATAAAACCTTTGATAAAGGGTACAGAAAAGCCTTTATGCCCGATGTAACTGTTTATTTGCAACAGTTGATTTATGATTTCGGAAAAACATCCGCTTCTGTCGATATGCGAAAATTTAACAAAATAACGGCGCAATACGAATACGATAATGCGGTTAATGAAACAATCAACAGAACAAAACTTGCTTATTTTTATGTTTTAGAGGCTCAATCCGCTATTGAAATTGAGCAGAATAACGTTGAAATAAGCAAACAGATATGTGATTTTACAAAAAAACAATATGAAAAAAATGCAACAACTCTTGTAGATTATCAGGATGCACTTGTTCATTTTTATGATGCAAAAATGAAACTTCAAAAGGCTGAAAATCTGTATCAGATAAATTTGGCAAATCTGCAGAAAACGATGTATGTTGATGAAATCAAAGATTTTAAAATAAAAAAAATAAATGAATATTTTTATATTGACGCTTATTTTCATCCCGATTTTCTGCATGAAAATAATGACAAACTTTTATACAAAAGACGGAAGGATATTCCGCACGGTATGGATGTAAAATATGATGCAAAACTGAGGGCGCTTCCCTTTACCTTTGAAGATGCGTATAAATCAGCCTGTGAGAAAAACCCGCATCTTAAAGCACTTGAAAATACCTTGCTCGCAATGGAAAAACAGTTATTGCACACAAAACGTGACTGGTTTCCCGTTTTGGCGGCGCAGGTGGGTTACAGACACACAAACCAATATGCTACTGATGTTGATGCGGTTTTCAATGACCAGTTAAAAGTTGATGTTACTTTGGGCAGCGCCGTCAACATTATGAAGAAGAAAAACGAAATTGCAAGGGCAAAACAGATAATTAATCTTGCACAAAACGACATCGATAAGTTTAAAACCGATATTTACTATGATATTAAAAATGCCTATCAGGACATTTTGACGGCTCAAAAACAGATAGTTAATGCCAAAGATAAAATAGAATCGGCTGAAAAAACTCTTGAAACCGTATCACAGCAATATATACAGGGTGCAAATCTTGTCAGTTATATTGAACTTCAAAATGCAAAGAATAACTACAATAAGGCAAAACTGGAATATATTGACCAAATCAGATATTACAGTACCTCTTTGGCAGAACTTGAAAAAATGACTCTTATACGGATTAATTACGAGGGTAATCCGTAAAAATCAGCCCGAAATTTATCTTTTTATCGGTAATTCTTAACATTTTTTTAAATTACGATAATTTTGTGTTAACATTTAAACTGATTGTTTTGTAAATAAGTAAGGATAAAAATGAAAAAATTATTATTACTCGGCATTTTGTGTTTATCGTCAAATATTGCAGCCTTCGGATATGATATATATTATGTACCTGCAACAAAGCCTTATACATATCAATTCAATGTTTTTGCCCCGGAGAAGATGACAAATGCACAAGAGATTATCCTCTTTCTCAAAATGAACTTGATGCAGTTTTTCAGGCCGGAATATTTTGGCAGGACATACTGAATCCTAATCCCCTGAATCCTGCAATATATTCACTAAAGCCAATAAATGAATATAATGCATATTCCTTCAGTAATTATGTCAATATAAAGGAAAGTCCATATAAAGTAACACAGGTAAATGCTGTTTTAAACAACAGAACAATTACAACTCCTGCCGAAGATATAGATGATTCTGATGCCACAATTGGTATTGGTATAAGTATGGATAAAGAGTTGGAGACGTGGTCAACGGATACCACAAAAACCGCATTATATCAGGGAATTTATCCTGACCTGCTTTCATTTTCTTTACACGAAATAATGCATTCTCTCGGATTATCTTTAGCCGCTGCAAAATACAGAGAGTCAGAGGGTGATAATACATATTATTTTTCCAAAGATGTTAATGAGCCGTTAAGTATTCATGATTACTATTTAAGATTATATACCGGAGATACCTCTTTGCCTTTTGATAAAACAAAGGAAATGAAAACCGAAAAAGGAATGGCTGTCGGAGAAGGTGGCTTTAATGTAATAAAATATTCTCCCTATTTTGTCGGGGAAAACGTATTAAAAGTTTTGTCAGGGAAAGATGATGCAGATACAGCCAAAACTGCAATTATTAATAACGGCGGTTTGGTTAATTATTCTTATGCGTATGAAAAAGATGATGAAGAAGAAACAATTTATCCGAAAGTTTACGGATTACCCATTCATCCGTCAGACGATTTCAAAAAAGCAATTTTTGATTTGTCTCATATAGAATTAAAAAACAGTTTTATGTCTCATCAGCAATTCAGAAACTGGATAATCCCTATGGAAGCCGAATTGGCATTTTTACAGGATATCGGTTATAACATTGAATTAAGAAAATACTTTGGTAAATCTTATTATCTTAATAACATAACAGAAACGTATATAGGCGGATACAGCGAATGGGACGAAACATCTTATACGGCAAATGCAAGTCAGATTGATCAGGGTATCGGTATCCATATTTACGGCAACAACAATAATATTACACAGGCGACTAACGATATATATTCAATCGGTCAGGGTGCAACAGGGGTAAGAATTGACGGATTTCAAAACACTTTCACTCTTGACAGTTCTGCAAATATTATCACAAACGGAAATAACAGTATCGGGCTTGCGGCAACTTGGGGTAAAAATCATACAATTAATGTTTTAAGCGGTTCTTCCATTTTTGCAGACGGTGAAAACGGAATTGCGGTAAGTTTTGATTTTGGCGGTAATATGCTGGGGGCATATTACGACAAAAGAGGTTCTTATATCAATTATGATTTTGAAGATAGACAGGATAAAGCTCCCGATGTAGAAACACAAGGTGCACTTGTAAATAATTTCAATGTGACGGCAGCAACGCTGGAAGGTACAAAAGCGGCAATATATATCAGACAATGCCTACGTTGAAAATATAAATATCGGCAACGGTTCAATAATTAACGGAAACATTATTTCCAAATGGAATTCGGTAGTTTCGGGGCAAGCAAGAGTTGTGAGAAAAAATTCGGAAAACAAATGGGTGCCCGTAGATCCTAAAAAAATGGAAGAGATACTTTTTACCAACCTGAATTTTGCGGGAAATACGGTTGTTAACGGTAACACGGACGGTTCTAATGATACCTTTAACACCCTTGCCATGAAAAATACCGGAAATCTTAGTTTTAACGGAAAAGAAATGTCTGTATTTTCGCTGAACAATACGGGAACTATAACTTTTGGCAATCCCGAAGATTTGAATATGTATGTTCAGTGCGGGCAAATCACGGGAAACGGTTTGCTCCTGTTTAATAACGGGTTAACTTTAAGCGGAGTCAGTTACATAGAAAATACATTAGATATCGGCAGCAACTTTTTAAATATAATGGATGGAAACAAAGACAGAATTGATATTTCAAAATTCAATTCAAATGATGCTCTTTTATTGCTTGATTACGGAGATACTTTTGTTCTTCAGAACGACTCCGATGCAGGCAACAATACTATAACCTTAAAACAAATTGCAATAAGTGATAATGATGCAACTTCTCTCGATTCGACCGAAAAAATAAAACTTTTTGAAGAAAAAACACCGACAACGCCAACCGCAATTACTCTTGATGTCAATTCTTCAGTTAATCTCTACTATAATAAAAACAAATATGCTTTTTCGCAGGATAATACCGATAAAAGTTATTTGTTAATTACAAAAACTCCCGGTGCTTTTGAACTTTCAGATGCAATAGCAGATTCATCAACCGCAAAATACATTGTAACAGATGATGATACTGTTACAAAAGATTTGGGAACTGTTCAGGGCGCATTTTTTGAAATTTCGGGCGAGGATATAAATGTAAACGGACATTCGGGGCTGGTTGTTGACGGTACCATTAATGCAAAAACTACATTGAAAACAAATATTTACGGTGCTTCTGACAGTAATATCACATTAATAAACAATGCAAATAGGCTAATTCAATCAAAAGATGAAGATATTACGATAGGAAATAAAAATGAAACAGCCGTAACTATTGATAATTCGTATCTTGAAGCATCTTTGGAAAATAATGCTATAAACTTTGGCGGAAAAATTACGGGTTTAAACGACAAGACAAAAAATCTTGTTGCTTTATCCGCAAAACAAATAGACCTTAACAGCGTTGAAAATGTAACAATGTTAACAACGGGCGAAACCGTCAATCTGAATAATTCAATGACCGATACAATATGGCAAATGAAAGCAGACACAGTTAATATTTTAAATGATGCTTATTTATCTTCAGACGGTTCCAACCAAATTATTGTTGATGCAAAAATGATAAATACTGCCAATAATCAGGCAGGCAATATTTATTTATCGAAAATGACCGTAAACAATGACTTTAATATGTCAATAGATGTTGATTTAAACACGTTGGAGGCGGATAGATTTGTTTTTCAGAATGCAAATGATTTAATAACAGGCGGAAATGATCTCAATATTGTAAATGTTAATCTGATAAATTCAGGAGTACCGCTTGAACAGGTTTCATACGCTATTCCTTTTGTATCTTCTGAATATAACAATCAGAAATTTTTAAACAGTGTTTCTTACAAACAAAACAAAGAAATAATGACACCGATTTTCAAATACAATTTCGGATATGCGGAAGACGGAACGGAAGGCTGTTTTGTTTTATCAAGAGGTTCTTCTTCGGACTATAAAAGTTATAACCCGTCCGTTTTATCATCAGGTTATGCTGCTCAGACAGGAGGCTTTTTTAACCAGTTAACCAGTTATAACTTAGGTTTTGCAAATATGGATATGAATATGCTGTTAACAAAAGAAGAAAGAACAGCAATGAAATACAGAAATAAATACGCAGATGCCGAAGGTATGTTAACGTATGACCCTAATCAATTAATTCAGGAAAAGAAAAGTTTATGGTTCAGACCCCATGCAACCTTTGAAAAAATTAACGTATCAAACGGCGGAACTGTTGAAAACACAAGTTACGGCAGTTTTGTCGGCGGAGAAAGCGAAATAATTGAACTTCGTCATGGCTGGAATGCACAGTATTCCGTCTTTGCAGGATATAACGGTTCTCACCAGCGCTTTAGCGACGTTTCGGTATATCAAAACGGCGGACAATTGGGTATTAACGGATATTTATATAAGGGTAATTTCTTTACGGGCTTAACTGCAAGTGTGGGCGCATCTGCTGCTCGGGCAAGTTCTACGTACGGAAGTGAAGACTTTACTATGTTGTCAACGGGTGTGGCTTCAAAAACGGGTTATAACTGGGAATTGGCAAAGGGTAAATTTATTATTCAGCCGAATTATTTAATGAGTTATTCTTTTGTAAATACTTTTGATTACACTAATGCGGCAGGAGTCAGAATTACATCCGATCCTTTGAATGCAATACAAATTGCCCCCGGAATTAAATTTATCGGAAACCTTAAAAACGGCTGGCAGCCGTATCTTGCAGTAACAATGGTCTGGAATATAATGGATAAAACAAACTTCAGGGCAAATAATGTTTCTTTGCCTCAAATGAGTATTGATCCCTATATTCAATACGGTGTAGGTCTTAAGAAAAAATGGAAAGACAGATTTACGGGTTTTGCACAGGCAATGATAACCAACGGCGGAAGAAATGGTGTTTCTTTAACGGCAGGCTTCAGTTGGAGTTTGGGAAAATAAATCAAAATTTTATATAAAAAATCGTTGGTAAATTTACCAACGATTTTTAGTATCTATAACAGATAATTATTTTACATATTTTTTGATATCTGCTGTTATATCATCTCCGCCGTATAAAACAACGCCTTTTGCTACTACCATATCATAGCCTTTTGCTTTTGCCCTTTGAGCGATTGTATCAGAAATGCTCTTGTCTATCATTTGTAATTTTGCCTGATAATCTTTTGCTATTGTTTCTTTTTTCTTTGCAAATTCTTCATTGTATTTTTTTGTTAATTTTTGTTTGCCTTCTTCTGTTTGTTGTTTTGCAACATCTTCATTTACTTTTTTGAGCCATTTTTCCAAATCCTGTATCTTTTTGGCTTCTTCTTTTTTTAATGTCTGAACTTGTTGTGATTGTGCAACAACTGCAGGAACATCAACAATTGCAATTTTTGTGTCTGCAAATGCTGCATTCATACCTGACAATCCTAATATGATTGCTGCTGTTAAAATCGTTTTTTTCATTTTTGTGTCCTTTCTGTTTTCTGACTAATCTTTTAATGATAAATTTTTATTTTCTTCTTCTTTGTCGTTTGATAAATTAAAGTTTATTATTTCATCCATAATTATATTACTTGTATCTAATTTTACATCCTGAACTTTTAAATTGGAAATATCTGACGGCATCACTTTTTCATGAACGAATTTGGAAACCTGCTGAACAACATTTTCTTTCAGCGTTAATCTTGTGAAACTGTTTTCACTGTTATAGCCGTTAACCAATATATCATCAGAATAATGAACAACAGGCGCATTAGTTCTGATAAGATTTGAACTGTCTAATATCAGATAGAAGGGGCCTGTTTTTGCGGTATATAACTGTGCATCATAGGGCTGTAAACCTTTTGAAATATTGTTTACAAGAATTTGATGATTGGGTGATGTTGCATAAAGATTTCCGTTTGTTATTAATGCTGCATTTGTTATATAGCCGTCATTAACGGTAACATTTGCCATATTTGTTCTTAATGCTGCATTGTCGGCGTGTAATTTGTTAAATATTAAACCTGTATTATTTGCACGGTCGGTTTCTACATTTATCAATGCGTTATTTACAAGGTATCTGCCGTCTTTATAGTTATAATTTGAACGTGTTCCGCCCACAGATGCTACGTTATCGGGTGAAACGCCAGCAACTTCAAAGACAATAGGTTCTGCTGAAAGATTTGACTTCGCATTTGATTCAAAAACTATATTATCTGCAACTAATTTTACGTCAACTATTCTGTTTCCGTTTTCATCTCTTAATCCGAGACCTAAAATATCGGCATTTTTTATGGTGATTGAGGAATTACCGATTGGACTATATGCATCATACGCTTCCATCAAAATTTGTTTGCCGTAATCGTTTATATCTTCTGATGTCGGCAGGATTGATTCATCATCTTCCATATGTTCACCATACATTGAAATATTGTTGATAACCAGATTTTGTCCTTTTTGGACAACCTTAATTGTATGTCCAAAGACTAATTGTTCAACATTGGTATCATCTTCCACATCAAGAACAATTTCGCCGATTCCTTTTGTTCTTGCCTGTGCTATTTGCACTTTTTCACCGGGTTTGTTTGATTTTCCGTCAAAATATATAGAATCAAAGGCTTCAAGATATACTTTTGCATCGGGATTTCCCAAATGGTCCTGAATCATTGTAAGATTTTTTCCTTCTTCACCTATGTTATGACTTGCGACAATGGAGGTATTTTGTCCCGATATTACATAATCACCTTCTTCACCTGCGTTTGTAACAGAATATGATTCATAAGGTGCATAACCCGAACTGTCAGGGGCGCCTGTTTGCTTCATATCTGCTGCGGTTAAAATAATATTGCCGTCTGATACAACATTTTTCAGGTTCAAATCGGATTCTTTTGCTCTCAAATTAATTAAGCGTTCATCTGATTTATCTTGATTTTCTGCTTTGGCGGTTATGTTTCCGCTGATTTTAACATTTATTGATTCGTCGGCAATTCTTGTAGATGCTTTTGTTGATACACCGGGGTCATCGGCATATGTTTTGCCTATATCACCGTCAGTAACATTTAATTCTAAATCACCGCCTGATACAAGTAATGTTTTGTAGGACGGTTGAGCATACTCGTTTTCCGTTCCGTTGTATATCGAACCGTTTGTTTGATTAATTATAATGTTTCCGTTTGCGGCGGTTACATAATTATCATTGGCAGATTCAAATTCACCTATTAAAATATTTGAATTTTGATTTGATATTTCAATATTATTTTTGTCGGTTTTTATTATACCTTTGATATCGATACCTTGAGAACCGTTATTCGAGATGCTGATTTTATCGTTAACATTATAAATTGAGCCCGAAGTGGTAATATCAACACCGCCGTTTAAGGAGGAATTTGATATCAGGGTTTGTCCGTTATTGTTTTTAATTTTTGCACTTATTTGAAGATTGTCGTTTACGGAATTATCTAACATAATTCTTCCGTTTGCATTTTCGACAATTCCGCCTATTGCTGCACCATTAACAGAGGTAATTGTAATATTTCCGTCAGTGTTTGATATGTTTCCGCTTGTTGTTAATTTGCCGGCATTTTCTGTATTTTTGATAGTAACACCGTTTGTTGCGGAGACCTTTGAAGTATCTGTGAAATTCAAAATTCCTTTTTTGTTTTCGATGTTCACGATACCGTCAGCGGTATTGATATCTGCCCCTATTTGAGTTTCGGTGCCGTTTGTTGTAATTGATATATCGCCTTTTGTATTTGATATATCACCAACTAAAACATTTGCACCGTTTTCGGAGGTGATAGTAGTATTACCGTTACCGTTTACGATGTTACCGCTTTGAGAGAAGCCGTTAGTGGAGGTTAAGAGGATAGCGCCTTCATCTGTTGAGATATTGCCGACGGTTAAGCCGACAGAGGTTAAGGTTACATCACCTGTCAGAGTTTCAATAGCGCCTGTGATGATGCTGTTGTCGTTGTTTGTGAGGGTGACATTTCCGTTGCCGTTAGCGATGTCGCCCGATACGGTAACAAGACCCGAGTTATTAGCAATACTGATGTTACCTGTTTCATTGGAGATATTACCCGAGATATCCATAGCGCCTGAGGCGTTAGTGATAATCACATTACCTGTTTCGTTAGAAACGTCATTAGAGATAGTTAAATTTTTTAATGAAGAAATTTCTATATTGTTATTTCCGTTATTAACATTTCCTTCGATAGTTAACGCTGCGGCATTTTCTGTATTTTTAATTTTTATGCCGTTTGTTGCTGAAACAGATGCAGCATCAGAAATCGTTAAATCACCCTTTTTGTTTTCTATTTCAATTTTGCCGTCAGAAGTTTTAATATCAGATACAATATTAAAAGAAGCACTGTTAGTTGTGATTTGGATATTGCCTTTTGTATTAGTGATATCTCCGATGATTATATTAGCACCGTTAGTGCTTGAAATCGAGGTATTACCATCAGAATTTATGACATCACCTGACTGAGAATAACCGTTTGTGCTTGTTATTGATATTGCGCCTTTTTTTGTAGAAATATCGTTGACGGTTAATCCGTTTGAATTGATTGTAATATTGCCGTTATTCGTAGAAACTGTTTTTGAAATAGCGGTAGTGCCGTTATTAGAAATACTAATATTTCCGTTATTTGTGACTGCTCCCGATATTGCTGCAAGACCTGAATTATTAGAGATATTAATATTACCTGAGTTATTTGAAATATCTTTTGATATTGTTAAACCGTTTAATGATGAAATGGTTACATCACCCGTATATGTATTTATAACCGTTCCTGCAATATTCAGATTTTGAGCATCGTTTGTGTTTGTAATTGAAATGCCGTCTGTTGCGGTAACACTTGATGTATTTGCTAACGTTAAGTTTCCTTCTGTGTTTTCAATATCAATTGAACCGTATGAGGTTTCAATATTTGATGTTATATTTGCGCTTTCTCCGTCGGTCGAAATGCTGATATTTCCGTTAGCATTTATAATATCGCCGTTTATGGTGCTTGTTCCGTTAATAACGGTAATGGTAGTGTTACCTTCATTGTTTATTACAGAGGCTTTCTGGTTGTAATTATTTATACTTGTTATTAAAATGTTGCCTTTATCTGCAGTAATTGCATTATTTATATCTATGCCGTTTGTATCAATTGTAATATCACCGAGTTCACTTGTAACTGCTTTGGAAACAACAGTTTTTCCTGTATTTGAAATAGCAATATTTCCGCCTTTATTTGTAATATTTTTCAGGATTTCGATACCGTTAGCATTCTCATTTGTAATACTTATTTCACCTGAACCCGTATTCAATATATCGGAATTAATAACTAACTTGTTTGTATTGATATCTCCGTTATATATAGAAATACCTGTTTTTGCCTGAATTTTGGAATCATCTGAAATGGTGAATTTCCATATAGCATTTGATATGCTTACAGAACCGTCAACAGCAGTGATATCTGCATTTATATCAGTACCATTTGTTTCAAGAACAATATCACCCTTATTATTTGTAATATTTCCGTTAATGCCGGCTATTCCGTTTTTTTTGTTTATTATTTTTATCAAACCGTTGTTATTGGTAATTGTACCTGTTTGAGTTAAACCGCTAAATGTGGAAATTATTACATCTCCGTCTTGGTTTTCAATGCTGCCCGAAAAAGCAAGTCCTTTATGGTAAGATTTATTGTTTATATTAACATCACCATTTTTATTGTTGATTTTAGAAGAAATTGTAAAAGAGGTATCGCTGTCTTTAACGATATTTAAGTTACCTTTGTTTAAAATATTGCCTGCAATATTTAGCTCACCTTTTTTAACATCAATTAAAATATTTCCCGCAGCATCAATTGAATTCAGCACATCTTCATTTATATTGTAAACCAACTGATTTATATCAAGACCGTTATTTGCAACGATATTAAGTGTTCCGTCACCGTTTTTGGCATTATTAATAATTCCGTCTAATACAAGTTTACCGACCGAATTGATGGTTGTTTCGGCACTATCATAACCGCTATATTCTACTTCACTGTTCAGAGTAACACCGTCGGCATTAAGACCTTCGACAATTTTATCATTGGCAATATTTGAAATATTTAATTGTTTTGATGTTTTGTTATCAATGGTTATTTTTTGGTGTCCCGTTGCAATATTTATTTCTCCGTCAATAACACCTGTGGCATCAGAACCGTCTTTTTTTGTTATAGTAATACTTTCGCCTGTTTGACCGATATTGTACAAGTAAATCTGATTATCTTTGTAAACCGCTTTGATATTGTTGTTGCCAAGATTAATCAGGTTCTTTTCACCTGTTGTATCGTCAACAATAAGGTCGTTTAACATCGCATCGGTTATTGTAAGAGTTCTGTCTGAATAGCCTGTTGACAATTTGCCTTTTATGTCAACGCTATTTGCTTTTATTTCAATGTCTTTGCCTGCAAAAATTTTATCACCTGATTTAAGGGTTAATTTTGATGAAGCATTATCCATTGACAGATAGATATTTCCCTGTGATGCCTCCAAATTAGTTTTGTCTGCGAGTAAGGAGTCAATATTAAATATGATATCACCGCTTGTGTTTTTAATATCGTAAATGCCGTGTGATTTAATTTCATCAAAGAATACAATATCGGGAATAATCGGGTTTTCAAGAAAAGGATTTTCAACATCGTAGTAATTTGTAACGGAAATACCGTTAGATTTTGATGTAGAGCCGATATAATGAACACCGTTTTGCGGCAGGCTATCAAATTGTTTTGTTATTCCGACGATATATTTATATGCCTCAATGCCGCTTACTGCCTGCGGTTTGTTTGCAAAAGCAGACATGTTTTTGCCCAGAATGATTAAGCCGCTTTCTGTTGAAGCACCTAAATCGATACCGTTAAATATTATTGTTCTCTGAGAATAATTATCAATTTTGAAATTTGAAGGTGCAACATTTATTGTACCTGAACCTTTTATGTCATAATTTCCGATGCCGAGTAACTGTACTTTGCTTGAACTCGGGTTGATAGAATTAAAGACTATTGCGTATTCTTTATTCGTATCATCTTCAATTGTATCATTTTGGGCTTTTGTTAAATTTTCGTTAAGTGTTTCTTTCTTTGCAAGTAAATCTGCTTTTAACTGTATTTGAGCATTTTTTGTAGTGGTATTACTTTCTATTTCTTCACTAATAGTTTTTTGGTTGTCAATAATATTAGAAAATTCAATACCTATATTTTTGTTGTCTTTCGTTACAATTTCATTTGTTAATATGTATTTATTGTTGTATATAGTAAAGTTACCGACATCAGAAGTCTTAATTAAAGCATTTTCTGCATTCATTGAATTAATTACGGTTGTTTTTTGAGCGGAGGTTAAACCGAAATCATGTGTATTCAGGAAATCTGAAATGGTCGGAACAGCAAGATATTCTCCCGAACCGCTTTCATAAACTTCCGTATTATGTGCTTCTATTTGGCTGATAGCAGCAGAATATTGTGAGAAAATCGTATCAAAAGTAGTTTCTGATATTCCCGCAGATGTAATGGCTGTTTTAAGATTATTCTTAATAATTGTATTGACGTCTTGTGTAGTCTTAAAACTGTAATTATTGTTTTGTAATTCGTTAATATAATCTATAACTTCCTGATTAGAATTGTAAGTTTCCTGTAAGTTATTTATTTTTTCATCTATATTAGTAATAGTCTCTGTTACTTCAATAATATTTGCATTTGTATTTTGCAAATCAATTGTTATAGATGCAATGTTATTGTTTTTCATTGCTTCTTTATCAATAATACCGTCATTTTTAAGAGTATATTCGGAATCATAGAAACCTACGGTCGAAGTATCAACAGAACCGTCCCTGTTAATCTTCATATATTTGTCGTTGCCTTTTCCTGCGGTCATTGTTCCGTCAAGAACTAACGAAGATTGTCGGGATTTTGTAGTGTTTGATTGTTTACCTTTGCTTGTAATCGGTATTCCAAATGCAGCCCAACAAACAGACACATATGAGATTTCGGAAGATAAACGGTTTTTACCTTCACTATAATTAATATTAATATCGTTACCTGAAATTACGGAAGCACCGCTATTGATTTTAAATGTATTTTTAACTGTTTGGGAAAGTTTTCCTTTCTCTGTTGTTGTCGGAATTGCAGCCTGAGACTCGGTGTGCGCATATTGAGTCAGGTTATTATCGGAATTTAACATAAAATCAATATCTACCAAATCTCCTGCTTCAATAGTTCCGCTGTTATTTATTTCATTATTAATTGTCATAGACAAATATGACTCTGACTGAGGGTCTTTAAAACCAAAGTGTTCTGATTTTGCATTCGCATGTGCAACAAGAGTATTATTTGAATCTAAATTAATATCAACTTTTGAGCCGCTGAATAATTTTGAATTTGCGCTGATATTTAAAGTGTTGTTATTTTCAATATTCAGAGTATTGGCATTTTTAGGATTTGCTATGAAACCTGATGCTTTTGCACTTGTTTGTTGTTTAAAACTTGATTCGGTTAAAACATCAATATTCAGTTTTTCTTTTGCGTGGATTTGTGAATTTTCAATATTGATTTTGCTGTTTTCTTTTATATTATTTGTAATATTCAATTTTTGAGCAGCATAAAAACCTCCGCCTACGCCATAAAAAGTCAGATGATTATTTCCTTTTGAGGAAACATTTGCAGTTGATTTTAATTTAACATTTTTTGCATTAATTTTTGAATTTTTGATA
>JAILHI010000066.1 GCA_024695865.1 Candidatus Gastranaerophilales bacterium | reverse complement strand
AAAAGTCAATAAATACAAGGAATTTTGCTATTGACATTTTTTGAATTTTTTTGTAATATTTATATACCAACGGACTCATAATCCCTTGGTCGTGGGTTCGAATCCCTCCGGGCCCATTTTTTAGTGAAAATGGATAGTAGTAATGAACCGCTTTGACGAAAAAATGATAAAACTTTTGCGTGAATTGAAAGAAAATTATCACGCTATCGGCTTGAAAGCCGAGTTTGAAACTGAAGGAACGACTACAAAAGAAGCCTTGAGGCTTACGAATATTGCCTCTATGGCAGGGGTTGATTTTTCGTTAAAAATCGGCGGGTGCGGTGCGATAAAAGACCTTTATGATGCAAGAAAGGCGGGTGCAAACATTATTGTTGCTCCGATGATAGAATCTGCTTATGCAGTAAGAAAGTTTATCGAAGCAGTTAAAATTGTTTTTCCGACCGAAACTCCAAAAATATTGATTAATATTGAAACAAAGACGGGTTTAGATAATTTTGATAAAATTATTTCATCTGAAGATTTTCATAAAATTGATGGTGTTGTTTTTGGAAGAACAGATATGGTTAATTCCCTCAATTTGCCTATAGATGAAGTAAACAGTAGTCAAATTTTTGATATGGCAAAAGATTTGTCTATAAAAATACAAAAATCAGGTAAAATTTTTATTGTTGGCGGACAAATAAATACTGAGGCGGTTTCTTTTTGTAAAAATTTACCATATTTGTCCGGGTATGAAACAAGGAAAATTATATTCGATATTCCGAATATCTTACTTTACGAAAAAGCGTATGAGGGAATTTTAAAAGCGATAGAGTTTGAAATGCTTTGGCTGAAAAACAAGCAGGAAAGACTTTTGCCCAGAGATGAGGATACAGAAAGAATAAAAATCCTCGAACAAAGATGCCTTAAAGCGTAAAAGATTTTATGCTTTTTGTGAGTTGTTGTCGTAGTATTGTGCAAGTCCGGGGGCTACTGTGTTATCAGAAACTTTGCTTCTGAAGAAGTATTGAAGTTTCGGAAGTCCGATAGCGAGTGCAGCCGAACAGATTGCAATGTTTGCTACAACTGAACTTCTCTTTAAGAATTTAACTTTGCTAATAAGTTTTTCTGCATTTTTATTCTCTGCAAGTGCACCGACAAATTCTTTAATTTGTTTATTCAGTCCTGCAACTTCTTTTGTTTCTATATATCTGAGAGGATTTCTTTCGCCGTTAACAATGTGAATGAAACCGAGTTTTTCTGCAGCTTTGAGTGTTACGTTAGAGAACTTGCCGCCGTTTCTTGCAAGGTCATTGTCAATAAGTGAAATAATTCCTTTTTCGCTCATATCTGCAATATTTAAAGCAGTATTTGCAGCATTTTTGTCTTTTGAAAGTTCGAGCATGCTATCGGTAAATTTCTTGTCTTGCAACAATTTTGCATCAAGAGCTGTCGGAATGCCTGTGAGTTTCTTTGTTACCCAGTTAAGTCCTTTGGCAACAACGTTTCCGCCCCAGTACAAAATACCGATATAGCCTGCTTCGTAAATGGTTCTTTCGCCTGCTTCTTTCCAGTTTCTGGAAGAACCTGCTCTGCCTGCCCAAATACCGCCGTCAACCATTACCATGTTGGTATTGGGGTGGGTAAAGTATTTTGAAATTCTTTCAAAAAGAGTTCCGCCGTGGAAAGAAAGATTTGTTCTGTTTGCTTTACCCATAAAGGTTGCAAATGCAGGAGTAGAATTGATAATATTTTCTTTCTGTGCTTGCTGATTAGAGTATGCTTTTTTGAGTGCTTCTTTCTTTTCTTTTGCAATCATTCTGTGAGTAAAGGCATAAACCGTTTTCGGAAGAATGTAACCTACAAGGGCAATAGGAATAAGGGTAGAAATCATTGCTCTTTTTGCAAAATTCATTTTGAAAGCATTTTTATCTTTTAAAATCTTTTCAACATGACCTTTGAGGGCTTCATTTTTGATATTAGCAGCAGTCAATGCTTGCGGAGATTCAGAATTAAGCAGTCTGACGTCGGTTTTTGCAAGGGCATCATTGCCGTATTCTTTAAACTGTGCAAAACCGTATTTTTTGTTTGTATAAAACTTATCGAATAAAACCTTTAATAAAGGAATACCGCCCAACCATACGAGGGAAGTCGCATTCGCTTCTATGAGTTTTTCTCTTGCTTCTAACTTGCCGAATTTTTTAGAGGTTTTAGAACCTTCTTTGTATGCCATCGCCGTTCTGCCGACTGTTTCGATACCGTCTTTTGTAGCGATTGACCATAATGATGAATTATTACCTAATGCTGAAAATATTGCGTTTACTGCTGACATTTGTTTATTAATGAGCCTCCATAACTCAAGGGATTACAAACCCCAAATAAGGTTTGATATTCTGACTAACTTACGATTTCTTTGAGTTATGTTACGTCGATTTATCATGATTGATTTCTCCTTTTTACTTTTTTAGCAAAACCCGTGAAGGTTAAAAAATGCTATTTTAATTGTAAATTGTAAATTTTTTGAAAAAAAATAAGACCCTTTTGTTTCTTCTAAAGGTCTTATATCTCCGAAAGCATGCCAAAAATGACATATATCTCTTTTTCGATATAAGCCTGTTAGTTTGTACGGAAACAGCGTTTTTGGTATTTTCTTATTTTCATTTTTTTCCAAAATTTATCTAACTCGTCAATAATTATAAAACAGAATAAATTTGATGTAAATAGGTAAAAAGGTAAAAATACATAACGTGAATTATCAGAATATAGCAAATATCAACATTTCTTTTTCACCTTCTTTCTTTTTATTGCT
>JAILHI010000022.1 GCA_024695865.1 Candidatus Gastranaerophilales bacterium | reverse complement strand
AATCGGAAAAGTTACCCAAATTGGTAAAAATTATCTTAAAATTAAAGGTGATATTTCGGTTCAAGATGGGTTATGCTATTTCGAAAATGGTGAAATAAAAGGGTTTTTGGTTAACAAAATTGAAGACGGTAAGATTTTTCCAAATAAAATGCCTTCCATACAAGCAGGTACGGAGATTTTTCGGAATATAGATTTTAAATTTAATAAATTGCTTGAAAGTTCCAAAACCACCAGAAAAATAAGAGTTAAATTTATTTTTACGGATGACAAATTGGTTGTGATTGACGAGGATAATAACAGGGCAGAGGTTGTTATAGGAAAATTTGAGGAGGCTAAAAACCCCGAAAAATCTGCGCAGACAATAAAAGAACAACTGCAAAAAACAGGCGAAAGTGATTTTTATGCTACAGCTGTAGAATTGAAGTTTTCAAATGTTCCATTTTTACCGATTTCAAAAATAAATGAATTGAGACGTAATATTTTGGAAAAATTGATGGAAGAAAGAATTAAAAATTATAAACGACCTAATGGTGCTAAAATAAGAGTCACCCCATACTTTGAAAAAGAGATTGATTATCGTGGAAATGTGCATAATTCTAGGGCAAAAGCGTTTTATGAAAAGCGCGGTGCAAAGGTTTTGGAAATGTCTTTTGAAAAACAAAAACCTAAAAAGGCTGAGTTGATGCGTACAAAACATTGTATAAAATTTGCTCTTAAAAAATGTAAAAGTCCTGAAAAACTGTTTCTTGAAGATGAATACGGGCAAAAATATCCGCTGGAATTTGACTGCAAAAATTGTGAAATGGCAGTAAAAATGCCATAACATAAGGTTGATTATCGGAACTTTTGTAAGTTGACAGTTATTTCAACCTGTAAGCATAAAATAAAAACATGTCATTGCGAGGACGAACGCAGTGAGGACGTGGCAATCCAGATGACTTTATGCAGTATTTTCTCACCTGCTTTTTTATGTTTTTTATTCTTGTCACTTTTTCTCTCTTTACTCAGCGCGAAAAAAGAGAGAAAAAGTTACCAAAAAGAGAGAAATCACGCGCATGTTTAGTGCTTGTAAATGATTTTGAAACGCAAATTTATCGGCACAAGACCGAAAGTAAATTTGCATTTCAAAATCAAACAAGCACTATGACAATTCAGAGCAGCAAAGCCGCATTATGAACCGTCGGTTCATCCACTATCGTGGCACAAAAATATAGCAGAAAAGCGATTTTGGCACTTTGTATAGCGAATAATACGGGCACGCTGAATAAACTTTAGTTCCGACAATCAACCTTATGTATAAATCTTAATCCTCAGGGACGCCTTCTTGGTCTATGAGTTTGGATAATAATTCGGTGTCGCCTTTTAGTTTGAAGTATTCTTTGAATTTCGGTGTTGTTCTTAGGTTAAATGACCTGCCGTTTTTATCTCTTTTTCTTGAAATCAAACCTTTGTCTAAAAGTTCTTTTATGTGGTCGTATGCGCTTGCGCCGCGCAGGTCTTTGACATAAGATTGTCTGACAGGTTCTTTTAATGCAATTACGGACAATGTTTTCATTACTGCCTGCGAAAGTTCAACAGGAACAAGCTTTTCCACTATGTCGGCATATTCTTCTCTTACCTGCAAAATGTATCCGTCTTCATCGTCGATTTCAAGAGCACCATCTCTTGAAGAATAGTCCATAATCAAATCAAGAAGCGCTTCTTCTACATCGTCAACATTTTCGGACAAAATTTCTGCTATTTCAGATGACTGCATTGCCTTTGCCGTTACGAAAAGAACAGTTTCAATTCTTGATTTCAGGCTCATTGTGCCACCTCTGCATTTTGTTCTTCAAGTTTTTTAGAGGGAACAACAGTTACGTCAGAATAAAATTCTTCCTGCTCCAAATTAATTCTGTCATCAGCAGTCAAAAATAAGAGAGCGAGATAAACTGAAACTTTGCTCAGACCTGTTGCATTGAGTTCTGACATTTGAACTTTTTCCTGCGTTGTAAATATCTTCGTCAAAACTTCTCTTATCATATCGACGTTTTGCTCCATTTCACCGGAGTGAGCCATTTCGATAATGTCTTCCGGAGTAAAATCTTCAAATTCGCTGTGACGGCGTTTAGCTCGTTCAAAGCGGTTTTTTAAAGAGCGTTTTTTGTCGAGCCTTGCATAGAATTCAAGGTGTGAAATAAGTTCGTTTAAAGTTACGTTCCTTTTTCTGTTAAGTCTGACGCTTGTACGGCGTTGAATAACTTCATTCAGAGAAGGTGCGTTGAACGGAATAACATTATCTTCATATTCGGGGTCGGCATAATCTTCTGTAAAATCTTCTTCCTGCGCAATTTGTGCAAAGGGGTCTAAACCTTCTAAAATATCTGATTTGAGCCTCAAAAGTATGCAGGCAAAGAGAATAACTCTGCTGGTTACGTGGAGATTGTTTATTCTCAGTTCAATCGTTCTTGCAAAATACTGGTCTGCAAGTTGAACAACATCAATATTCCATGGGTCGAGTTTGTTTTTCTTAACCATTTCAAGAAGAATGTCAATACCGTCGCTGTCTGACTGCATTTTTGCCAAAGTTGCATTGATGAAGTCGTTTTCGGCTTCTTTTGCCAAATCAGGTGCGGGCGTAATTGCCAGAGTTCCTATTATTCTTGAATTTGTTTCTGCTGAATTAATCACTTATTTTTATCCCTGTAACTTTTGTAATACCACGACCTTGGGTTATACCTATAACCCTGCTTGCTGATTCTATCACATTTTGGTG
>JAILHI010000011.1 GCA_024695865.1 Candidatus Gastranaerophilales bacterium | reverse complement strand
GAAACTGTTACTCTTATTTATCTTATGAGTTTAGGAGGGTTATTTATAAATTATTTATTTTTTATTATTTTTTTAAAAATAAAAAAGTAAGTAGGGTGCGGAATTACAGAAAAACGGCGAATTAAAACCATATTATTTAATCATTATTTTAAAAATACCTGTTGAAAAATTATATTGATTTGATTACCATATTACCCACATGGGTAATATACAGTTGAGCAATAAGGCAATATAATTACAAAATGATTAAAAAAAGAATTGAATATACTTTTTTCACAATATTAAATATATACCTTAGCGCTTTTATAATAAATGGTTTTGTAACAGCATATATTGTATGTGTGCCATTAAGTAAAATGGCAGAAATTATCGAAAAATACTACCATATAGAAAATTTTTCGGATTATGTTTTTATTTATTTATTTGTATTCGGTATTCCGATTTGTTCGATGTTATTAAAAATATTGATATTTCCACTTTTATATAAAATTAAATTCCTAAATAATATAAAAGATTTCTTGGAAAAATTTGCAACCGATAAAAATTTTTCAATCAAAATATTATTTTCAGTTTTAATTGTTGATATTATTGTGTATCTGCTTACAGTTTTTTTACTTGAAAGACCATATACTACTCCTGCTTATTTTGATGCAATAAAAGAATCAGTTTGGGGTATTTTGTTCACAGTTGGCGGTGTTTTGCCCTGTTATCTGTCGTTTTTGATATGGTACAAGTGGACTCACAGAAAAAAACAGGAATCGGTTTAGCAGTCCGTAGGGTGCAAAAAATGAAATGTTTGCACCAAAAAGAATAATTATAAAATTGGTGCGAACGTACCTTTTCGCACCCTACAAACTTGATTATTATATCGGCTGGATTCTTCGGCTTCGCCTCAGAATGACAGATATTTTCCAAAAGGGATTGCCACGAAATGCTGGCGCATTTTTCGCAATGACGTAAAAAAATCGTCTTTGCGAGGAATGAAATGACGAAGCAATCCCTGAAACCGAACATGATTGCAAAGCTGAATAACAAATTCATTATGTATTTGCAACCGTAAAATTTAAGTTGTATAATATAACTATGAAAAAATTATTCCTTTTGATATTTTCCTTATTTTTTATGAGTTGTGCGGCTTTCGCCGATGGTCAGTTTGATGTGCCGCTTCCCGATGCAAAAGATGAAGTTACAACCTCAGGCCCGGATACTAAATTTACCCTCGCTTCCCAAATGAGATTTGATGCCTTTGAAAATGCCGAAAACCAACTCGCAATAGATGTCCCCGAGGAAAGAAAAGTCGTCCCCATCTACCGACTATCCCAAAATGAAAAATACTTGGAAAAAATTAAAATCCCTAATGCAAAAATCATCGAATATACTAACGGTACTTACGATATAAAATTTAAAGATACCCCTAATGTCATCTACAATTATGACAAAACAGGCAATCTTAACGAAGTAATTACACAAACAAACAAAGCAAAAGTTCCGTTTGCCTCATACCATTACGACGTTTTAGGCCAGATAAAAGCCATTGAAGTTAAACCCGACTTCTATCATTCCTACGTTTACGATTTGGAAGGCGTTCTGCAAAAATACGTCATCTACGACAAAGTCTATCTGCCTAACGGAAAATTGGTTCTGAAACGTAAAACTAATTTCTTTTGGTAATTGATGTTTTAGGAACAGGATTGCCGCATCGGGCAAATTAATTTCACTTCGCTCGCAATAAACGGCGTTTCGGTCTTGCTCCTCGCAAGCCCTTCAGCCTCTGCTCGCTCGTTCCGCAATGACGTGTGGATTGTAAAAATATAAAGGATATTTATGCCTATCGACTGGTCTAAATCCAAATACAGCCGCAAACATCGGCTGTTTTTGAGCAAAAAACCCGAAAATATGAAGTTCTTTACCCTCTGTGACGGCGCTGCCCGCTCGGGTAAAACGCTTTCCATCATCTACAAAATCCCCCAAATGTTCGCCTACATCGGAAACAATTACCTCAAAGTCTTTTCCGGCTTTTCAAAAAATACCGTCAGAACCAACGTTCTCTCCGAACTTTTGCCCTACCTCAAAAACTGTCACGGCGCTAAATGCAAATTAAACATCCAGACCGGCGAACTCGACATAAAACTTTGGGGCAAAACCTACAACTGCCTCATAACAGGCGGCGGAAAATCCGACAGCGATTCCTCAATTCAGGGCGGAACATGGGATTTCTGGTATGCAAACGAACTCCCAAAACACCATTACTCGTTCTACAACATGGCGGTCAGCAGGCTTACACCCGAAAACGCAAAAATTGTCGCAGACAGCAACCCCGAAAGTCCAAACCATTGGCTCTATACCGAAAAAATCAAGCCGTTCCTCGACGGAAACCCTGACGTTCAAAGCATTTTTGACTATTTCCATTTCACAATGAACGACAATCTAAATCTCTCAAAAACCTTTATAGAAAATCAGAAAAAATTATACAAAGGAGTCTTTGAAGCCCGCAAAATAAAAGGGCTCTGGACTATCGCCGACGGGCTTGTCTATGACACTTTTTCCGAAGCCAAACATACCTGCCTCAACGATGAAATTCTGCAAAAAATCAGCAGCAACGATTTTCTCGAATATTTCCTCGGACTCGACTGGGGCTGGAATCACCCGCTTTCCTGCGGGCTTTACGGCATTACCAAAAATAAAACCTACTACAAAATCGACGAACTCTACGGCTCTAAACTCAACGAAAACGATGTCATAAACTGGATTAACAAAAAACAAAACGAATACGGACGCTATTTCCGCTTCCTCAATGCCGACAACGCACGCCCCGAATTAAATCACAAACTGCGTCAGGCGCTCCCCAATATGCTCGTTTACGAAGAAAAACCACGGCTTCAGGACAGTATCGCCATTTTGAGAAGTCTTATTAACTACGATTGTCTCATCGTCAATTCCGAAACCTGCCCGAATACAATAAGAGAATTTAAAACTTACCGCTATCCGTCCGAAGATGAAAGACTAAAATACGATGACGATGTTCCTTTGAAAGAAAACGACGATACCATGGACGAAACCCGCTATGCAGTTACCTTCTACGAAACAAGATTTGTGAAAAGAAATTAAAAGCAGTTGAATGGTAGACTAAAGTTTACCCTACCTGCTTTGCTCTGAATGACAGATTGTTTTTAGGAAGGCTGCTTTTCCTCATATTTTCTTCTTACGTATTCCTGCATATATGTGTCTGTTTTAACGTTTTTGCCCCATTCTTCAAAATATGTAAGCATATCCTTGTGCTCTTGCGGCATCACATACTCAGGATCTAAAATGTCTCTGTAATCTATATCTATCATCACGCAAAAGCCGTTATCTTTTCCCGTTCTCGTGATAACATCGGTAACCGTATCTAAGAATTTTTGAAGTTCTTCAATGCTGTCGTTGATATCTTTCAGAATAATATACTTAAACACAACATTAACATTTGCTTTTGAATATTCAACAATATTATTTACAACTTCTTCAAATTTATCCGAATTTTTTATTTTCTGATAAGTTTCCTTGCAGCCCGAATCAAGTGAAACAGAAATAGACACATTTCTGTCTTTTGCTATTTCCGCAATTTTAGGCAAAAATCTGTAAGCATTTGTCAAAAATTCAAAATTCTTAATGCCGTAATTATAAGCAGTATCAATAACGTCATCAAATTCGTCCCAAACAGAAATGCTGCCGCCATGGAATGAAATAAGTGTGTTTTCCTTGTCTATCATATTCATTTCTGTCATTTTCTTCATAATCGGAAGAAAATCATAGTAATCGCTCTTAACAACTTCTAAAGTTTGTTTTCCATGTGTGAATCGTCTTTCCAGACAATAAACACACGATAATTCACATTGTCTGTATGTCTTGACATATATCTTGCTGATTGGAAAATCATTTTTAAAAATACCGTTTAAATAATCTGACAAACTAATGTCTTTTTCCTCTAATTCAAGACAGTTTTTACATTCCTTGGGGATTAGCCCGCAAAAGGCTTTTTTAACTACCGATTTTCTCCATTTTAACAACTCGGTTATAAATTCGTCATAAGATTTTCCCTTTTTTTCATCATATAACTCATGACTTGCACCGGCAGATATTCCGCTGCACATCATTATTTTTTCAACATCAAAGTTTATTTCGTTAAACATGTGGTTGCAATAATATCTTTTCATTTCTTCTCCTATTTTATTTCTTTTCCTGTTTTATTTCTTTTATTACACCGGGCAATACAAGTTCCCAATATTTACCTGACGGGTGCCCGCAATTATCTATCCAGTAATCTTCTAACTCATGAATATTTTGGTTAAAAGAATATTTTGTTACATCAATAACCTGTATATTATTCTCTTTCAAAACGGCGCTGTCTTGTAAACCTTCCGTCTTATCAAGATTAAGTATAACCATTTTTACGTTCGGCCACAACTTTTTAGCCTGCTTATAAGATTCTAAAATATAAAAATCAACAATCTTACTGTCATAATTTTTATCGCAATATAAAGACACCATTAAATATCTGAACAAAGAACGGTTCCAAAAACTTTCTTTTTGTTTTACAAGTTTATTGTCTTTTATCCTGTATTGCAGATAATAAGGCTCATTCGCACTGCTGTTTGAAAACAATCTTCTGTAATGGTCGTGAATAATCGTATAAACAATATATTCCGGCTCAACCTTTATCAAAGAAGGAAAATCAGGGTCTGTCAACTGAAAATACATGTGCTGCAAGCCCCAGCCCGGAAAACCACGATTATAAACCGTTCTGTTCATGTACTTTGAAAAATAATGAGATAACGTCTGCTTTTCATCGGGAATACCGGTTCCGTGAGTCATACAGCAGCCAAAAAGTATTACGCTCTTTTTATTATTTTTTACGATTTCATCGGGTCTGAAATTATTTTTATACCAGTCCGACTTGTATTTATTTTCAAATTTATCATCAATAAAAATATAATGAAAATTAAAATCTCTTTCATGAAGTATATGAAAAGAAACAACCTCTGCTATAACAATAATTATTACCAACAAAAAAACATTAACAAAAAATATTTTAAAAAATTTTTTAATTTTATCTCTTTCCATACAATCCATTATAATATATTTTTTACTTTTTCATAAAAATTTTTCTGAAATTTTTTATAAACTTAATATTTAACGAGGTTTTTATGACTATACCCGTTTTTGATGCGGAATACCAATCCGTCTATTCAACTGCTCTTGAATTTAATACCCAAATAAACGAAAAATTGCTCGGATACGAACAGCGATACCCAGTTTGGACTTATCCGAAAAGAACCTTTACCCTGAAATTTGACAAAGATTTGTCCGACAGACAGGCTCTTGAAAACTTTTTTATCGCAACAAAAGGTGGCGAACTGCCGTTTTACTTTGATTGGACAAGAGAAAAAGGCGGCAACAACAAAAGATATCTCTGTTTTTTTGACTCTGACTCTTTCGGTCAAAAGATTTATGACTACGGGTTTTCCGAAAGTGAGATGACTTTTGTCTGTATTGACAAAAACCCCGTTTCCGCATCAGATAATCTCGACTTTTGGCACGATGCGGAATGTGATTTTTCAATCTCGTTTAAAACCTTTAAAGACGAAACCTTTTCGGCTCAAAACAACAGAAAAACTTACCAAAACCGCCCCGCTAAAAAATGGAAACTCTACTTCAAAAAAACACCCGAATTGCGCAAAAAAGCCGAAGAATTTTTTATCGCCAAAAGAGGTAAATTTAAAAGTTTCTCCTGGACATGGGACTCATCAAAAGGAGGTGATGGTCTAACCTACAACGTCAGATTTGACACAGATATACTCAATTTATCCGTTTTTGACTACGGTTTCGGAGAATTCAGCCTCGACATAACCGAGGTTTTTTCCTCCGAAAACCCGCTCACTGAAACCGCCAAAGATGAAATTATCCCGAGAAAACTTCTCAAACTTGACCTCGACGGCGGTGCCGTCTGCATTTTGGACAACGAAACCCTCGAAAGTCTTGAATATGACGGCACGGAATATCTCGGCGCTCCCCTCAAACACGGCGAAATTAAACACGATGATAATTCCTCGGTAAGCAAATTAAACATAGAAATTTCCAACGTAAATCAGGCAATAAGCGCCGTTATCGGTAATCGGGGTGATGTTATCACCAACGCCGATGCCGTTTTGACC
>JAILHI010000014.1 GCA_024695865.1 Candidatus Gastranaerophilales bacterium | reverse complement strand
ATTTTTGGCTGATTTTGGTGAGATGTCTTTTGAGTTTTGTTCAAACTTTGGACTGGTCGGCACAACCTTTTGCGGCACTTAGAGATGTTACGGATTTATACCTTGATATATTCAGAAAACTTATTCCGCCTGTTAACGGTTTGGATTTTTCGCCTATCGTTGCGGTTATAGTTTTGCAATTATTGAACTATTTACTTTTGTACCTTCTTTCATTTTTTGCTTAGGGAGTGTTTATGAAGATAATAATTTACGGTTCAACAGAAATCGGATGCTTATTGGCTACGGAATTTTTTGAAGATCACGATATTACACTTATTGATAAAGAAGAAAACAGAACTAACGAATTGGAAAGTCTTGATATCAGTTTTGTTCAAGGTAATGCCGCAAATATTGAAGTATTGAAATCGGCAGGAATAAAAGATGCCGATGTATTCATCGCCTGTACAAATCTTGACGAAGCAAATATTGTTGCCTGCCTTTCGGCTAAAAACATTTCAAGAGTACGTACAATATGCTTTGTAAACAGAGAAGAATACAAAAATATACTTACTTTTGAAAAAAATAACGAAACTTCACGAAATTTCTTTATAGATTATATAATTTGGCCTGAAGAACACTTAATGCAGGAAATTTTTAGGATAGTAACGGTCGCTCAGGCTCTTGATGTTGAAAACTTTGCAGACGGCAGAGCAAGGCTTTTGGAATATAAAATTCAACCAAACCTTTCTATAATCGGCAAAAAGGTAAAAGAATGCAACTTTACACCTGATACTTTAATCGTCGGTATAACGCGCAACGGAGACCTCTTTATTCCAAACGGTGATACGGAAATTTTAGAGGGCGACAAACTCATATTTATGGGAACGGTTCATTCTTTGGGTATTCTCGCAGGTACGTTTTTCCACGAAAAAGAAATGGTTAAATCCGTTGCCATAATCGGAGGCGGAACAGTTGGCAGAATGCTTGCTAAAGCACTTGAAACTTTAAGAATTAAGATAAAAATAATCGAAAAAGATTATGACAGATGTCAATATTTGTCCGAACATCTGAATAACACACTCGTAATAAACGGCGACGGCACGAATTTAAAACTTTTAAATGAAGAAGAAATAGGGCTTGCTGACGTCGTAATCAGCGTTACAAATAATGACGAAAGAAATCTTTTGTGTTCGCTTTTGTCAAAACAAATAGGTGTAAAAAAGGTCATAGCACGCGTTTCAAAAGTCTTAAACATACCGTTGTTTGAAAAAGTCGGTATTGATGTCGCAATATCACCTAAAAACTCAGCTATAAATGAAGTTAAAAATGATTTACAGGAAAACGGAGCGGATATTTTAGCTACAGTAGAACAAGGTCAGGGCGAAGTTTTGGAAATAAATGTAAAACCTGAGTTTAACGGTAAAAAGGTGATGGAATTAAGATTTCCCGAAAGAGCAATCATTGGAGTCATTTTAAGGCGAAATAAGGTTATTATTCCTAAAGGTGATACTGAAATTCATTCTGATGATATTCTAATCATATTTACTACATCTGAAAATGCCCAAAAGATAAAAGGATTTTTTAAAGTATGAGATTAAATTATCTTGCAAACGGTATAGGTATGACAATGATTTACACAGGGCTAGTACTTCTTGTGCCTGTCGCTGTCGGATTATGTTATCAGGAATTTAATTCAATTTTACCGTTTATAATTTCGTCATTCATATCATTTATACTCGGTTTTCTCGTAAGGAAATGTCAAAACGCATCAAATCTTGAAAATATGAATGATATAAAAAAGGGCGAAGCTCTTTTCATAGTTGCACTTTCATGGATAGTTTTCTCAGGCTTGGGGTGTATTCCTTATTTATTTTTCGGTTTAACACCTGTAAATGCCATATTTGAGTCCGTTTCTGGAATTACAACAACCGGCGCAACTATTTTGACGCATTTTGATTATCCGCACAGCTTTTTCTTCTGGCGAAGTTTTACTCAATGGCTCGGCGGTTTAGGAATTATCGTATTATTTATTGCTATACTGCCGCAATTTGCCGTTGCAGGCCGTCAGATGTTTTTTGCCGAAACACCCGGTCCGACAGAAGATAAAATTACACCGAGAATTAAAAACACGGCATCAGCACTTTGGAAAGTGTACTTGGGATTAACTTTAATCGAAGTTGCATTTCTTATTTGGGCAGGTATGCCAAAATTTGATGCAATATGTAATTCACTTTCAACACTTTCGGCAGGCGGATTTTCACCGCATCCCGAAAGTATAATCGGTTACGGTTCAAATTCTATAACCTGGATCGTTTTAGTATTTATGTTTATTGCAGGCGTAAGTTTTAACCTGCAATATAAAGCGCTTATTAACAAAAATCCACTGATACTTTTTAAAAACGAAGAATTTAGAGTATATTTCGTAATGGTTTTGATAATGAGTACACTAATCGCAATTTCATTGTTTATACACAACGGATTTGCGTTTGTTGACAATATCAGAAATGCACTTTTTCAGGTTATCAGCGTAACAACATCATCAGGTTTTGCGAGCGTCGATTTTGAAAGGTGGAATTACACGTCAAAAATGCTTTTGTTTATTGTAATGTTTATGGGCGCATGTGCAAGTTCGGCAGGCGGTGGTATAAAAATTGCAAGATGGCTTGTTGTTTTTAAATCAATGAAAAGCGAGATAGTCAAAATCCTGCACACAAACGCTATTGTAAACATAAAGATTGATGACAAAACTGTTCCGTCTGAAACATCACGTCAGATTGTAGTTTTTGTATTCTTCTACTTTCTTATTTTTGGAGTTACGGCAGTACTTTTATCAATTATTGAGCAAAACAGCGCAATAGGTTTGGGAAGTGCAATATCTTCACTCGGTAACATCGGACCGGGTGTAGCGACACTAACAGGGCCTCTCGGAAATTATGAGCATTTACACGAATCCTCAAAAATTATTTTCATAATAAATATGCTTGTCGGACGTCTTGAATTGATACCGTTTATGGTTATGCTGAATAAAGACTTTTGGCGTTTTAAAGACTAGGCTG
>JAILHI010000061.1 GCA_024695865.1 Candidatus Gastranaerophilales bacterium | reverse complement strand
TATTTGAAGTTATATGTGCATTTAGAGTCAAAGATTAATTGTAAAGTTTTTGTAATAATAACAGGCGCAATGGCAAAATTTTTATTTCAGATGTTTAATAAGTGCATAAGTCCATCAGTAAAGGAAAAGTAAATGAGAGTTGACGCCGTAAACCTCAACTGCATTAAAAACAACAAAATCACCAGACCGATTTTAAATAATGGTTTTTCAAAAACAACAGGCAAAATGCAAAACGATGTTTTTGTCAGAAACAATGCAATTAATTTCACTTCCGATTTATTTGACGACCACATGGATGTAAGTGATTATAACTGGGCTGCGGCTATCAGCGAAGATACATCCGATTATGAGAAAAAATTCCGCATAAAATGGGAGCAAACCTTCTGGAAGGGCGGTCACGAGGAAGTATATCCCATTGACGAACTGGATATTTTAGGAATGGATGATGAGGAACTGAGCAAATTAGCCGATGCCTTCTGTCTGCATTCCGATTATGATGTTGTTATGATTTGCAGACGGTTTAAAATGTTTCTCAAAATGAGATGGTCAGTGGATAAGGAAGCAACAGGCAAAGCATATGTCAGATTAAGCCGCGAAATTACCAAAAAGAGAAGAGAAGTCGAAGGACTGCTTTACACTCTGCAAAACTTTGATAAAATCAAACTTAGTATGATAGCCGATACAAGCAGACAAAAAGAAGTTCTGGCAACAAAACTGTTAGAACCTATTAAAATGAGAGATGAAAAAGGGATTAATGTTAAAATTCCTAACGGCATTTTTATACACGGAACTTCAGAATCAGGCAAAAAAGAAATATATTCCTGGATACAGGAAAAATCGGGCTTAAGAGTAAAAACTCTTGATTATAATACTCTGAGCGCTCAAAAATCCATGGATGATTTATTATATTGCCTGCAGGAAGCGGAAACCATATATCAGTCAACAAAAATAAGAACTGTTCTCGATTTGAAAAATTTTGATACGCTTTTGGCAAACTGCAAAACTTCAAAGGACAGAAGAATGGTTGCGCAATTTAAAAATATAGCCGAAAGTGTTTCCGAAAAATATCATACAACTCTTTTAATAAAAACCGACACTCCCATAGAAGAATTTGAAGCTTCTTCAATCGGTGAGCAAAGATTTGATATTAAGCTGTTTATGGATCAGCAGGAACTGACGGACAGACAAAACAAACTATACGAAGAAACGCAACAGCAACTGTACTATTATCTGCACGAAGCGGAAAATGCGCAAAGAAAATATACCATTGCCGAATATACGCCGCCGCCCGAAAAAGATGACAATTTTGATGACTACTTAAATTACTGCTAAATGCTAATATCGGAGCAATAATGAGAATTCTAAACATTACAGCAAAACCATATATGACCTTCAGAGGTAATGATTCTAAAATCAAGAAAAACATCGGCGTTCTTGAGTCCTTCACTTCTGAAGTTCAGGAGGAAATGGACAGAACGGCAAAAATAGATGTTTTGTATTACAGGTTAATGCATCAGCTGAACGATTACAGGGATATAAACGAAATTAAAAAACAATATGCAATTATAAACGGTATTTTAGACGGTTCTTCAGGAGTAAATTACGAAAAAGACGCTCTTATTGTTTCTAAATATATCGAACAAATGTCAAGATTAGCAAAAAACAAGGGTCTTAATAAAGTAGCAGGCTATGATGACATTAAAAATTATCTGTATGAAGAATTTATTTTAAAGGTAATGGCAAAGGAAAAAACCTCTCAGGGTGCTGATATTCCGAATGCATTTTTATTCTACGGCCCTACGGGATGCGGAAAAACATTATTTGCGCAGGCTCTTGCCGAACACACCCTGTCGGATGTTAAGGTGGTCAAATCCTGCAGCGGCAACAACGAACAGGAAGCCTTTGACAACATAATGAAATACGCTCAGGAAGCAAAAGAAACTTACGAAAACAGCGGAGAGGACAAAAAAAGAACAATTATTATTTTAAATGAAGCGGAATTTCTGCTATACGAGGATTCACCGGTATTAGATCAGTTTAAGGAATTTGTAAAAGATTGTGCGGATAAATATAAATGCACCGTATTTTTAACCTCTAACTATCCTTTAGATATTGATAAGTCAATTCTCTCTAATGAAATTACTCCTTATAAGCTTCTTATTGCGCAGCCAAACAGAGATGATGCAAAAAAAATCATCAGAAAAAGACTTGATGTGCTTCAAAGACCAAGTATTAACATTGATAAACT
>JAILHI010000086.1 GCA_024695865.1 Candidatus Gastranaerophilales bacterium | reverse complement strand
AATTGATTTAGCAAATATTTTTTTATGCTAATATTATAATGACTTATGAAGATTATGAAAAAGACAATATTATCAATATTTATTTTGTGTTTAGTTTTGCAGGGCTTTAATACTCCGCAGGCAAAAGCAGAACTGCCAATTCCCGAGGCAGGTGCAATAAACACTCACGATTTGGACACTTTAAGAAAATTTGAAGCGGAAAAACAAATTGAACAGGATTTCCAAAAATTTCAGGATACTGAAGAAAATCAGATAAAAGAAGAAAAAGATAAATCAAAAAAAAAGAAAAAAAAGAAGTCATAAAAGCAAAAGTTGAGGAATATGCAACAAAAGGTGTTTATTTAGACAATATTGAAGTTTCCCCCTCTCAAATTTTAACCGAAGCAGAAATTAAGAATATAATAGAAGAATATTCCCAAACTAATGTTACCTTTGAGCAGTTACGGGAAATTGTCGATAAAATTAACAAATTATACCTTGATAAAGGTTTTGTTACGGCGAGAGCATATATTCCCGAACAGACGGTTGAAAACAATAAAGTTAAAATTGAACTTTTAGAGGGCAAAGTCGGTGAAGTTTCCGTAAAGGGAAACCGCTGGACAAGAACGAGTTATATAAAAAAACGTCTTAAAGCACAAGAGGGTTCTGTTTTTAATATAGCCGAACTTGAAAAAAGTATGACTCTTTTTAACCGATACACAGACGGAATTAATCTTACGGGAAATTTAGTAAAAGGTAAGCAACTCGGCACAACGGATATCGAAATTGAAGCACATGAAAAATCACCGTTTCACATTACGGCACTGATGGATAATGCGGGCCGTGATTCAATCGGTCAGTACAGAGGCGGGTTAATGCTTCAGCATGACAGTTTGTTCGGTATAAGAGATAAACTCACTTTGGGTGCTTATGCTACAAGATATTCCGTAACACCTTTTGCTGATTACAATATTCCCGTTAACAAAAAAGACGGAAGAATAGGTTTTTCTTTTTCATCAAGTAATTCAAAAGTCGGTTACGGTGATTACAGAATGTTTAATATAAAAAGCCGTTCGCAAAATTATTCCATATATTTTCTTCAGCCGATTATAAGAAAATCATATATGGAATTATCAAGTATAACCTCTCTGGAATACAAACAGGCTGCAACAAGTTTTGACGGTGAGGATTTGTATAAAGATAGGATACCGTCAGCCAAAACGGGATTAAGTTTCAGATATGACACAAAAAGAGGCATCTGGTATTTGCATCAGAGTGTTGGTTATGCCGCACCGTTGTTTCAGAGTGATATAAATTACGTTAAAATTGAAGGCAGTTTATTAAGATTACACGATTTCGGGCATGGTGTAGTAGGACAGTTAAGAGCAAATTATCAGGTAATTCCAAAAGATGTTGTGCCTTACGCAGACCAGATGACCGTAGGCGGTGTCGCAACGGTAAGAGGCTTTTCGGAAGGTCTTTTGATAGGCCGTTCGGGCTATCTTGTCAGCGGTGAATTGTTATTCCCGCTTGCTCCGAGAACAAGAGTCGATAAAAAGACCAATCAGGTGAAAACATTTATCGGCAGTTATTTAAAAGGTTTTGTTTTTGTCGATCATGCAATGGTATTTCCCTACAAAGCAGGCGGATTAGGCTCTGAGGGTTATAACAAAGACGATGTTTTGATGAGTATCGGTACCGGTATAAGAATACAGTTGCCGGGGGACTTATTTATAAGGCTTTCATGGGGCTTTCCTCTGATGAAAAACAGATATGAGGACTCGTCATGGGGCAGATTTCACATAGAAATGAGCCTGTCTCCCGACTTTGATGCTCTTGTTAAATTAAGAAAACCGAAGAATGTTGAAAAAATATAGCACATTGTATCTGATATGAGCAGCCTGAATTTTGTTAAGCAAAAGTTTAAAGTCTGTCTCTTTGTTTTTTTAATGTGATATTTTGGTTTGATTTCTCTTATTTTTTAACATTTTTTAAATTAAAATGTTTTTGTGTTAAAATGCAGACTGATTATTATGTCAACAAATAAGGTTAAAAATGAAATATTTTTTCAGGATATTCGTAATTATATTTTTTATAACAGGGATAACATTTGCGGAAGAAAACTCTAAGGCTGAAACGTATGACATAGATTTTCCGACGGCCTACGAATTAATGTTCAATAATAACAGTCACATTAAGGCATTATTAGAAAATATCAATGTTCACAGATACAAAAAAAATTCCGCAATCGGAGAATTTTTACCTAAAATCTACATGAATGCTTCTTTTGTCCATTTCAACAATGATATAAATACAGAAATACCTTATTTGCCCCTTGGCGGACAGATTGTACCGATACCCAATTTAACCATACAGGATAAAAACGTGGGAACCTTCGGCTTTACTGCTTTATGGAATGTATTTACGGGCGGAAAAATTATTGCCTACAATTCAGCGGCAAGAGCAAATTTGCTGGGTGCTGATTTGAAATACAAAAGCATGTCAAATCAGTTGACGGTGAAACTGGTAAAAGCGTATTTCGGCTTATCTCTGGCAAAGGATACAGAAAAGGTAAGAAAGAGTGTATTGGATAGTGCCCAAAAGCACCTTGATGATGCGGAAAAAATGGAAAAAGAGGGCTTGATACCGAAATCGGAAAGATTGCATGCCGAAGTTGCATACAGACAGGCATTAAAGGAATATAATTCCGCACAAAAAGACGTGTTGATTGCGGAAGAAGGATTGAAAAATCTTATAAAAGACGAAAATGCAGATTTAACAAATGTATCAATAAACCCTACATCATTTTTGTTTGTAAGCAGCAAAGAACTTGCTTCACTTGAAACCTTAAAAGAAGATGCAGTAAAAAACAACCCTGATTTTAAACAAACAGCCGTTCAGAAAAAATTAGCCGATGCAAATTATCTTGCAAATGTAGCAAATTATTCGCCCAGCATATCGGTAGTTGCTTATGATATTGTCGGACAGGGCAATCTGGCAAAACAAATTCCGAGAGAGGGAATAGGTGTTATGGGCAATTTTACCCTGTTTAACGGATTTTCCAGATATAATGACTTAAAGGCTGCAAAAAGTTTGAAGAAACAGGTTCAGCACGCAACAAACGCATCAAAAAATGATATAGAATATCTTGTTGCAAAAAATTACAATGAACTTTTTAAATATAAAGAGCAATATGAAAGTTCCGAAAAATCTATTGAAAAAGCGCAGGAATCGTTACGCTGTGCAATGCTCGCATTTAAAGAGGGTTACGGAACATCTTTGTCCGTTACCGATGCACAGACAATGCTGGGTGTTATCAAAATTCAGAAATTAAAAGCGGTTTACGATTATGACGTTAAATTGGTCGAACTTCTTGCAAATACAGGCAATAGCGAAGCAATTTTTGACTATCTGAAAGATGCTGATGAAATAAAATTTTAAACATAAAAACTCGGAGAGATAATGAAAAACAAAATTATTTTAATTGTATTAATTGTATTAATAACGGTGGTAATGGCGGCAGTTATCGGCTTTGCCGTCAAGAAAAACAAGTCCATGATAATTCAGGGCGAAGTTGAAACAAAGAATGTCAATCTTTCGTCAAAAGTTCCGGGAAGAATAAAAACAATAAACGTCGAAAAGGGCGATTTTGTTAAAAAAGGAGATGTCTTACTGATTTTGGACACTCCCGAAATTGAGGCAAAATACGGACAGGCAGATGCAGCGGTAGAACTTGCGAAATCAAAGGAACTTGAAGTATTTAACGGCGCAAGAGCCGAACAAAGAGCGATTGCCTTAAATGCTTTGAATAAAGCAAAATCAGATTTTATGCTCGCCGAAAAAACGTATAAAAGACTTAAAAACTTAAATAACGAGGGTGTTATATCCAATCAGAAAGCCGATGAAGCATATACCATGTATAAAAATGCCGAACAAGGCGTTTTAATTGCCCAAAACAATTACAATATGATTGAAAACGGCGCAAGATACGAAGATAAACTTATGGCTTCGGCGAATGTAAAAAGAGCGGAAAGTTCAAAACAGGAAGTAAATTCATATCTTGATGAAAACGAAATTAAATCACCGATAAACGGTCAGGTTACAGAAATTATCGGAGAAGAAGGAGAAGTAACGGGGGCGGGTTATCCCATAATCACCGTTACGGATAATGAAGATAACTGGATTGTTTTTAATTTAAGAGAAGACTTATTGCCCAAAATAAAAATCGGCACCGAATTTGACGTTGAAATTCCCGCTCTTAAAGAAAAAAAGATAAGAGTAAAAGTTAATTACATTTCGGTTATGGGAAATTTTGCAACGTGGAGAGCCACAAAAATCAGAGGTGATTTTGATTTAAAAACCTTTGAAGTTCACGCAAAACCGATTCAGAAAAACACCGATTTACGTGCAGGAATGAGCGTAATAACCGATTGGAACAAAATTAAATGATAAATGTTATAAAAAGAGAATTTGAAATCTTAAAAAACAATTCTTTTATCTTTTTTATATTGTTTTTTGCGCCCATAATTTTCTGCTGTATAATTGTCGGAACGTTCTTCACTGGTTCTTTGAACAATCTTCCCATATCTGTTTTAGATGAGGATAATTCGGCGATTTCAAGACAAATTCAAAGGGCTGTAAATTCCGTACCGTCGGCGGAAATAAAATACACGGTTTCAAATCTGACGGAAGGACAAAGACTGCTTACAGAGGGCAAAGCCTACGCTCTTATTGTAATTCCGAAGAATTTCAGCAGAGATTTACAAAGAATGTCCGTTCCCAAAATCGTCTTATATTATAATAACCAGACAATTTTGATTGGCGGGGTAATTTCAAAAGATGTTTTAACGGTATTATATACAACTGCGGCAAAAATTGATGCGGTTACCCGAATAAAAAAGGGATTGCCGCCCAAAATCGTTTTAAATAAAGTCAATTTAATAAGAGTTGATGAACACATAAAATCCAATCCTTATATGAACTATTCTTATTTTTTGACTTTTGCGGCAATAGCCCATGTTTTTCAGATTTTTGCAGTTTTTATTTCGATTTGGACTTTTGGAAATGAATTTAAAAAAGGCACAACAAAAGAATGGATGTCTGTCGCAAACGACAATATTTTTAATGCGGTTCTCGGAAAACTTTTGTTTTATTCTTCGGTTATAACAATATTAATGTTAGCGGTATATTTTGGATATATTTTGTTCTACGGAGCGCCTTTTGAGGGCAATGTTTTATTCTTTGCGTTTTCTTCCTTTATATTTGTTATGGCATATCAGTTAATGGGAATGATGTTTGTTTCGATATTATCAAATTACAGACTTGCAATGAGTTGCGGCGCCTTTTACACCTCTTTGGCTTTTACTTTTGCCGGAATGACTTTTCCCGTAATGGCAATGCCTTTAATCGGAAAAATTTACAGTTCTTTTTTACCGATAAGACCTTTTGTTAATGTGGTAATAGACCAAACATTAAAAGGAATACCGCCAATTTATGATATCGGATATCTGCTATGGATATCGGCACTCGGACTTATGGGCTTTTTGTCAATTTATTTACTGAAGAAACACGTTTACAGAGAGGATTTATGGTATCAAATATAGTAAAAATTTTTCTCAGCGAACTCAAACTTGTATTTAAAGACGAGGGAAGTTTTTTGATAATGGCTTTTGCCATTGTTTTATACAGCGTGTTTTATACAATTCCTTTTGCTATGCAAACGGCAAGAAACGTACCGATAGGAGTAATCGACAACGATAACTCGGCTTTTTCCCGTGAGTTAATCAGAGATTTAAACGCAACGGAATATGTTCAGGTTGTCAAGCACGAAAAGAGCATAGATGAAGCAATGACCGATTATTATAAAAGCACTGTTCGTGCTTTTGTTCTGATACCGAAAGATTTTGAAAAGAATATTAAACAGGGAAAACCGTCCTTTGTTTCTTCATATTTAGACAGTTCGTTTTTAATTGTTTACAAGCAGGTTGCAACAGCAGTTTCGCAACTTGCAAAAGAGGCGGGGACGAAAATCGAAGTAAAAACTCTTATGCAAAAAGGACTTTCAAAAGACAACGCAATTAAGGCGGTGCTGCCTTTTGAGATAGTTCAAAATCCTCTGTATAATCCTATAGGCAGTTATCAAAATTACGTTTATCCGCTTGTTTTGGTTTTGATTTTGCACCAGACAATGATAATCGGGGTAAATATTTTAGGCTGTACTGTTAAAGAAAAAATGAACGGAATGTTTATTCGGGCAGACGGGGAAAAAGAATTTGTCAAAATAGATAAATTTAACGAGTTTAGCGACAATCCGCTAGAAATAGTGTTGGGTAAAAGTTGTGCTTATGTCTTGCCGTATCTGATTTATGCGAGTATTTATTTTTTGATATTCCCGTCTTTTGTGGTCTATCAGATGAATTACTCACATCTTTTTACAATGTTTTCCTTTTTGTTGTTATATTTATTCACAACGTCATTTTTTGCACAATCATTAATTGTAGTCTTTCCGACAAGAGAAAGTTCATTTTTTATAATGGTTGCATCATCACTGCCGTTAGTATTTTTATCGGGTTTTATCTGGGCAAAAGAATCAATAATGCCGATAATATTTTATGCTTCTAAACTGATTCCGTTCATAACCGCATCTGACGGACTTATAAGAATTAATCAGATGGGTGCTGATTTTACAAACATTTATCAGGATTTTGTTATACTGCTTGTCTTATGTGCAATATATTTCTGTACCGCCTGTATGGCTGTAAAAACAATACAAAAACAACATCAGCAGTAGGGTAGACTTTAGTCTGCCGAATTATGTTTGTCGGGGAAAAGTCCGTCCTGCTTCTTGCTATATTTATTTATAAAATAAGATATTAAAAAAAGAACCAAAAGTGAACAACCATACTCTTTTACAGGAAATGCAACAGCATCATTAATAGTGAAATTTTTTATGTGATAAATCAAATTCATTATTCCTATAGGAATAACATTTATAAAAATCGTAAAGAGAAAAATTTTTGTCTTTTTACCTTTAAAAAATATTATTCTATAAATAAAATATTCAAAAATTATAAAAACAGGAACAAAAACTATAAGTATTTC
>JAILHI010000084.1 GCA_024695865.1 Candidatus Gastranaerophilales bacterium | reverse complement strand
CTATAATCTTTGGCATAGCAAATATTTGACAGTAATAAACATAAAGTAATGAGTATAAGTTTTTTCATTGTGTTTCCTTTTTATTAATAATAACACAAATTTATAATTTTTTTAATTTTTCAAATTCGTAAAGTAATGAAAAATTAGATTTATAAATATTTTATGTATGTCTGATGCTAAACTATAAAAAAAGGACAAACCAATACGATTTGTCCTTTTAAAATGGTGGAGACGGTGAGAGTCGAACTCACGTCCGAAACGGAAACAATCACACCTCTACGAATATAGGTCTGTTATTCTTGTCGTTATTGCGGCACGAACCAATTCCCTGCATAACGATAAAGCATTTTTAACTCTGCCGAGTTTGACTGTTGTCTTAAGCGTACTTACAGTCGTAATACGCCGCAACTTGCATAATGGCCCCTGTACAACGGCAAGCTGGTCATACAGAGGGGACTCTGCTTAAATACTAAGCAGCAAGAGCTCTTGCTCTTGAGAAGTCTGCTTTGATTACATTGTTAGCATGTATCAAAATTGCTCGTTGATAACCCGGAACAGCGCCGGAACTCGCAGCATAATTGCCTCAATCGCCCCGTCAATATCCAATACGTCCCCATAAATTTAGTTTTCAAAGTCCGATAAAAGCATGGTCAACATGCTCGTATTTCTATTTTATTCCCAAATTTTTATAAAAAATATCACTTTGTAACTAATTGTAACAATTTTTTAAAAATTCGTAATTGCCAGTTATTGCCTATGTCTCAACAAATAAACAATACTATGGTATTAGTACGGTAGAGTGACATTTTTTTCATGTTTGTGTTATAAAAATAACATAAACTAAGTAATCAGGCATTTCATATATTATTAACATTAATCACAAAACTAGGAGGACAACAAATGTCAGTAGGACAATTTGTATTTATGCTTCACAGCCATCTGCCCTATTACAGAAAAGCAGGCATGTGGCCCTTTGGTGAAGAAAACTTATATGAATGTATGTGTGAAACATACGTTCCGTTATTAAACGCAATTTCAGAATTGTACGAAGAAGAGGGAATTAAAGCAAAATTAACAGTCGGTATCACACCGATATTGGCTGAACAGTTAATCGATGAACACCTTAAAAACGGTTTTATTGAATATCTCGATTCAAGAATTAAACAGGTATCAGAAGATTTGGGCAGATATCCCGATCCGAATGTTGCAAATTCACAGCATTTAAAATACCTTGCTAAATATTATTTTGATTGGTTTACCCACATCAAAGACAGTTTTATTAACAAGTATAATAAAGACTTAATCGGTGCTTTCAAAAAGTATCAGGATTTAGGTTGTATTGAAATTACAACATCAGGCGCAACTCACGGATTTTCACCGTTACTTGCAACAGATGCTAACCTCAATGCACAGTTCAGCGTTGGTTCACAGACAACCAAAAGATTATTCGGCAAAAAGGCAAAAGGCTGCTGGTTACCCGAATGTGCTTACAGACAGGGCTATGAATATGTCGGAAAAGACGGTCAAAAGAAATGGAGACCCGCTATTGAATTAACACTTCAAAACAACGACATTGAATACTTCTTTACTGAATCTCACGTTATCGAAGGCGGCAGTTCAATCGGAAACAGACGTGTAGTCGGTGTTTACGGTAATATCGAATACATTCCGTTGCCCGAAAGAGAAGCAACAGGATATGACACATATTCTGCATATTGGCTTCCCGATGCACAGGTTGCCGTTATGGGCAGAAACGAAAGAGCAGGCTATCAGGTTTGGTCAGCCGCTGACGGTTACCCCGGTGACGGTTGTTACAGAGAATTCCACAAGAAAGACGATAAATCAGGTATGCACTATTGGAGAATTACTTCTCCGTCTGCAGGCCTTGGTGACAAAATGCTTTACGACCCCGTACTTGCAATGTCACAAATCAACTTAAACTCAGACCACTATACAACCTTGATTTACCACTTGCTCAACGATTACAAGAATGCAAAAGGTAAAGAAGGTCTTGTAATGGTTTCCTTTGATACAGAGTTATTCGGACACTGGTGGTTTGAAGGTGTTGAATTTATCAAACAGGTTATCAAAAAGTTAAATCAATATCTTCCCGATGTTGAAATGATGACCGCTGGCGAATACATCGAAAAACATCCGCCGAAGGAAGCAATCCAAATCCCCGAAAGTTCTTGGGGACAAGGCGGTCACTTCTATGTATGGATGAACCACTTAACAGAATGGATGTGGCCTATTATTCACGGTTGTGAAAAGAGAATGTCTGCGATTGCAGATGCTCACGATAAAATGCCTGAAGATAAACTTCTTCAGAGAGCATTGGCACAACTTGCAAGAGAAAATCTGCTCTTACAAAGTTCTGACTGGCCGTTCCTTATCACAACATGGCAGGCTAAAGATTATGCAACCGAAAGATTTAACGAACACGTTCAGAGATTTGAATTAATCGCTGATATGATTGAAACAGGCTGCATAAATGAAGATAAACTTTCGGAAATTGAAAGTATTGATAACTGCTTTGCAGACATCAATTACAGAGTCTATAAGACAATCCCCGAAGGCAAATATCCTCAGGACGTTGAAAAGGTTCAGTTATTAAAGTAATTGAATTAAAAATATTTGATAAACCCTAAAACGATATTGTTTTAGGGTTTATTTTTTATTACAATAAAGTTATGGCAAATGTAAAAACAAAATGGGTATGTCAGTCTTGCGGGTATGAAGCCCCGAAATATATGGGAAAGTGTCCCGAGTGTTCGTCATGGGGTTCTTTTGTTGAAGAAACCGTTCTGCCCGAGAACACTAAAAGTGTCAAGTCTCAAAGCCATACAGACATTGTCGAGGTTTGCAAAATTTCCGATGTTGTTGCGGATAAGACTGTCAGACTTTCCACAGGGTTTGAGGAATTTGACAGGGTTTTGGGCGGCGGTACCGTTGCAGGTTCCGTTATTCTTATTGCGGGCGACCCCGGTATCGGCAAATCTACAATTGTTTTACAGACGGCTGGCGCTATTGCAAAATCCGATAAAAAGGTTTTATACGTATGCGCCGAGGAATCTGCCGCTCAGGTTAAATTGAGGGCAGAAAGATTAAAAGTTAATTCGGAAAATATTTTTATATATTCTCAAACCGATATCGACAATATTAAACTTCAGATTGAAAAAATTGAGCCTGATTTTTTGATTATAGATAGTATTCAGGCTGTTTATGACAATAATATTTCAAGCGGTGCGGGCAGTGTATCTCAAATTCGGGAATGCACAAATGTTTTAACGGATATCGCAAAAAGAAACGATATTACAACAATTATAATCGGGCACGTTACAAAGGACGGCAGTATTGCAGGGCCGAGAGTTTTAGAACACATGGTGGACGTTGTTCTTTCTTTTGAGGGCGATAAATACAAAACGTACCGTATTTTAAGAGGGATTAAAAACCGTTTCGGAAGTACAAACGAAATCGGCATTTTTAATATGGACGAAAACGGTCTTAATGAAATTTCCAATCCCAATGAATTGTTTTTGAGCGAAAGAAGCAAAGCGGCATCAGCGGGAAGTACAATAATTATGGCAAGTGAAGGAAGCCGTGTTTTAACTGCGGAAATTCAGGCTCTTGTCGGTACAACGGCATATCCCGCTCCAAGACGCGTTACAAACGGCATCGATTACAACAGGCTTTTGCAGATTTTGGCGGTAATTGAAAAGCGTGTAGGGCTCAAATTTAACACTTCTGATGTTTACGTTAATATCACGGGCGGAATTGAGATTGACGAGCCTGCGGCAGATTTGGGCATTGCTCTTGCAATAATTTCCTGTGCACAGGATGTAATTGTTCCCAATGATGTTATTTTGCTCGGAGAAATCGGTTTGTCGGGTGAAATCAGAAAAATAAATAATCTTGAAAAACGTATATCAGAAGCCCAAAAACTCGGCTTTAAAAAGGTTATAATTCCAAAAAATAATCTGACAAATAAAAATTATTCTCTCGAACTTGTTGAAGTTGAGAGAATAACCGATGCAATTGTTGCTGCAATAAATACAAAATAACTTATTTTACTTCTGTCTTCGGATAGAGTGAAATGATTTTTTGAATTGCATTTTTGGAAAGTTCAACGATTTTGTTCATTGTTTCAATATCGTAGGGCTCGCCTTCTGCCGTTGTCTGAAATTCGATTACTTTGCCCGATTTTGTCATAACGGCATTACTGTCAACCTGCGCAGATGAGTCTTCTTCGTAGTTTAAATCGAGAATGACTTCACCCCCCGAGATACCTGCAGAAACTGCCGCAATAGGCTCAATAATCGGATTTTCTTCAAGTAATCCGTCTTTCATCATTCTGCTTATTGCAAGAGAAAGAGCGACATAACCGCCACAGATACTTGCACATCTTGTTCCGCCGTCTGCCTGAATAACATCGGCATCAATTATCATTGTGCGTTCGCCGAGTTTTTCGAGATTAACGCAGGAACGCAGAGCACGTCCGATTAATCGCTGAATTTCCTGTGTTCTGCCAGAAACTTTTGAACGTTCTCTCTGGCAGCGGGTTGAAGTTGCTGTCGGTAATAATGAGTATTCGGCGGTAACCCAGCCTCTTGTATCTTCCTTTTCCATCCATTTCGGTTTTTTATCGTCATTAGTAGCGGTAACGATAACTTTTGTATTTCCGAACTCGACCAAAACTGATGCCAAAGCATTTTTGGTATAATCCAGTGTGAAGTTTATATTTCTTGTTTCGTCATTGGCTCTGCCGTCATTTCTCGTCATTTTACACCTTTCAATATTTTCGTTTTTTATGTAATATGATTATATCATTAAAAAGAAATAACGAGGCTATATGAACAAGTTTTATTTAACAACGGCAATTGATTATGTAAACGGCAAACCGCACATAGGACATGCTTATGAAAAAATCCTTTGTGATGTTATTTGCAGACATTTTTCCCAAAGAACAGATGATGTATATTTTTTAACGGGAACAGATGAACACGGTATAAAAATTCAAAAAACCGCTGCCGCAAACAATATGACACCGCAGCAATTATGTGATGAAAATTCATCTGCTTTTCAGCAAACTTGGAAAGACCTGAGCATTGAATATACCGATTTTATCAGAACGACTCAGGAAAGACATGTAAAGGCCGTTCAGAAGATTTTTAAAAAACTTGTTGAAAACGGCGACATATATAAACACTCTTATAAAGGTTTATACTGTTCGGGTTGTGAGTCGTTTTTAAATCAAAGAGATTTAACAGAAGACGGACTTTGCCCCGACCACCTCAAAAAACCTGAAGAAGTTACGGAAGAAAATTACTTTTTCAGACTTACAAAGTACAAAGATGCAATAATTAAGCATATTAAGGAAAATCCGAATTTCATTCAGCCTGAATTCAGAGTAAATGAAGTTTTAAGACAACTTGAAGATATTGAGGATATTTCGGTTTCAAGAAACAAAAATTCTGTTTCGTGGGGAATACCCGTTCCCGATGATGAAGAACAGGTTATCTATGTATGGATTGATGCACTTTCAAATTACATTACCGCTCTCGGCTATGATACGGATAACCCGTCAGAAACCTTTAAGAAATACTGGCCTGCAAATGTTCAGGTTATCGGAAAAGACATTTTAAAATTCCATTCTATTTACTGGATTGCAATTTTGATGTCGCTCGGAGTTGAACTTCCGCAGACTATCTGCGCTCACGGCTGGATTACGATTGATGAAACGAAAATGAGTAAATCGCTCGGAAACGTTATTGCGCCTGCCGATATTTTAAAGGCTTTTGAATTAACAGAGCCTGATGCGCTTCGTTATTATATGGTTACATCAGCGCCCTTCGGACGTGACGGAAACTATTCCGATAATGACTTTAAAGAAAAGGTTAATGCCGATTTGGCAAACAATATCGGAAACCTTTTGAACCGTTCTTTGAATATGCTCGTAAAATATTTTGACGGTGAAATTAAGCCCGAATTTATCGTTGACGGCAACGATATCGAAAAAGCGGGTGATGAAACCGTTGAAAAGGTTAAAAATTTCTTTGACGGCTATCAGGTTGCGGAAGCCGCAAATGCAATCGTTGAATTTTCTAATACCGTAAATAAATATGTTGCTGATAATGCTCCGTGGACACTTGCAAAAGAAGAAAAAATGACAGAATGCGGTATTGTTATTTACAACGTTCTTGAAGCAATGAGAAAAATTGCCGTTATGTTGTATCCCTATTGCCCGAAGATTTCGTCAAAGATTTTTACTCAACTTTCTGCAGATAAAAACTTAAAATACGATGAAATTACGGCTAATAAACTTCAAACTGGCAAAATTACCGAAAAAGAAAAAATTTCACCCGTATTTCCGAGAATGGATTCTGAATTTGCAGCAGACAAAAAGAAAGCAAAATAATTGATACAGGACGATTTAAGACAGTTATATAACAGTGCAAAAACTGAACTTGAAAAGGCGGAAAAATACTTAAATCCGTCCGAACTTTCTTCCTGTGTCAAAAAATGCGAGGAAGATTTGCAAAAGCCAGAAGTCTGGCAAAATTCAGATGTTTCATCAAAGATTTCAAAAGAACTCAAAGAGGCAAAGGACACACTTTTGCAAATAAGCGGCTGGAAACAGGCGCTTGAAGATGCCGAAGTTATGTTTGAACTTTATGATGAATGTAAAGAAGAAAATCTTTTGCAGGACGCAGAAAAGACTCTTAAACAACTTTTGAAAGAACTTGAAAAAAAAGAGATAGAAAAGACTTTAAGCGGCGAATACGATAAAGACGATGTTATTCTGACCGTAAATGCGGGAGCAGGCGGTACAGATGCTCAGGATTGGGCGCAAATGCTTCTCAGAATGTATTGCAGATGGGCTGAAAACAAAGGCTGGTCTGTTGAATTAATCGAAAAAAATGACGGCGAAGAAGCGGGAATTAAATCGGCGACTGTTAAAATCTGTGGAAAATACGCTTACGGTCTTGCAAAAGCCGAAAAGGGCGTTCACAGGCTCGTAAGAATATCACCTTTTAATGCAAACGGAAAACGACAGACGAGTTTTGCAAGTCTTGAAGTCAGCCCCGTCATTGAAGATTTTGAAAAGAAAATTGTAATCCCGCCCGAAGAAATTACCGTTGATACAATGCGTTCAGGCGGTGCCGGCGGACAAAACGTAAACAAGGTTGAAACGGCTGTCAGAATTTTACACAAGCCGACAGGAATTGTCGTCCGCTGTCAGCAGCAGCGTTCCCAACTTCAAAACAAAGAAACCGCAATGCAGATTCTTGCATCAAAACTTCTTGCTATCAAGCAGGCTGAACACGAACAAAAATTATCCTCTTTAAAGGGTGAAAATATGGATATAAATTTTGGCTCACAAATTCGCTCTTATGTCTTTCACCCCTATAAAATGGTTAAAGACCACAGAACAAATCTTGAAGTCGGCAATGTTGATGCGGTTATGGACGGCGAAATTGATTCTTTTATTGATACTTATTTAAAAAGCAATCTTAACTGACGTTCTTTTTCAAATTTTAAATTTTAATAATTGTCACGAAAAAATTTTTTCATAGACGATATTTTTTTTCTAATCCTCATTTATAGTTTTGATAGGAGAGGGATTAGTATGTATAAATTATTTTTGACTTTTTTGTGTTTGTTTTCTTTTGCTTTATATGCAAATTCAGCGGTTACAGGCGGGGTTCAGAAGAACGAACAACTTGAGAATTATAATCAGATTATTGATGCTAAAACCGGAAAAGGTATTCCGCATGCAAAGGTCAGCGCACCCGCTTTAAAATTTAAAACCATAACAGATAACGAGGGCAAATTCAATTTAAAAGCAAAAGTTAACGGCCCGACAATTTTATCGGTACAAAAGGACGGCTACAAGCCGTTTTCAATGACAATTTCCGAAAACGGAAGAAAACCTTTGATTATCGGTATTGAAAAAACGCAGGCGGGAAGTATTTCTATTGAAACAGATATGATTCACCTCGGGGATAACAGTTACAGTATGAATTCCGCAAATGCTTATGACTTTTCTGCCCGTTCAAGCGGGGCTTTTTATACAAAAGAATTTAAAATTCCAAAACTTTCTGCCGAACAAAACGCTTTTCTTTCAATAGGCTCTGTTATCGGAATTGACACTATTACCGCTGTCCGTGCGGGGCAGTCAAAGGTCAGAACCACTTATGCTTCTGCGCCCGAAATTTACTGCAATGGAAATAAAATTTGCGAACTTAACATAAACGGCGATAATCAGGAAATAGAAATTCCAAAAGGTTTGTTAAAACAGGGTCAGAGAAATACAGTTACCATAAAATCGGGCAAAAATCTCTTTCAAACCTCGTATATCGATTATGATGATATCGAGTTTACAAATTTATCCATAGAGATTCGGTAAATTACTTATCATTACCTGTAAAATACAGTGAAACAAGAATGCCGATACCCATTAAAACGGGATAATACAAACATTTTATTATTGAGAAAGAACTTATGGAAACTGAGGTTGCAAGCCCTGTTGCGACCAAAATCTGCGCACCGTACGGGAGCATACCCTGAACACAGCATGATGTTGTATCAAGCAAACTTGCAGTTCGTTTCGGGTCAACACCGTATTTTTCGGTCAATTCCTTTGCAATCGGGCCAGCCGTTATAATTGCAACAGTATTGTTTGCGGTAAAAAGATTGATTATTCCGACAAGAAAACAAATTCCCAATTCACAATGTCTTTTTGAGGTTATCAAACTTTCGGTTTTGTTGATTATGTAGGTTATGCCGCCGTTCCAGCGAACCATCTGAAGCATACCGCCCGCAAGCAAAGCCACAATGAGTGTTGTTGCCATGCTGACAGTGCCGTCACCGATATAGGCAAAGGCGCCAAAGATATCAAATATACCGTAATATATGCCGATTATTGTGTTTAAAATTATTCCGATTAACAATAAAAACATTACGTTAATTCCCGCAATACCCAAGATTAAAAGCAATATATAAGGCAGTACTTTAATGCAGGCATCACAACTTACGGGCTCGGCAAGAACGTTGTTTACATTTGATGATGCAAAAATCGGCAGCATATAAAGTAATGCACACAGTAAAGCGGGGACAAGGACAATTTTAAGGTTGCAAATCATCTTGTCCCTCATTTCTACATTTTGCGTTCTTGTTGCGGCTATGGTTGTATCAGAAATAAGCGACAAATTATCGCCGAACATTGCACCTCCAACGGCAGCACCTAAAAGCACGGCGGGTGAAAGTCCGAGCGATTGCGCAAGAGCGACCGCAATAGGAACAACTGCGGCAATCGTACCGCATGAAGTACCGATTGCAAGAGAAATTAATGCCGAAATGACAAAGAGTCCCGAAATCATAAAATCAGGCGGGACGATATGTCTTGCAATGGAAACTGCGGCTTCAACACCGCCGACAGCCTGTGCGGTTGCCGTAAATGCGCCAGCCATAATAAAGACAAGACACATTATCATTATGTCTTTTTTACCCATTCCCAAGGCAAAAATTTCAATTTTCCTGTTAAGTTTTTCTTTGTGATTTAAAATCAGAGCAACGGCAGAAGAAATTATAAAAGCAACCGTCATCGGCACTTTTGAAAAATCCTGAGTAACAACGGAAAAGCCGAAATAAAATATAATAAAGACAACAAACGGTATCAAAGCCTTTTTGCTCTGCTCACGCCATTGTTCCGTATCTTTAAAATTAGTCTGATTATCTGCCATATATTTCATTATAATACAAACTATTATAATGTGTTTATGCAGACATTTTAAGACTTATATTCGTCCGGAATGTACTTTTGCCAGTCATCATCAAGATTTTTAAAGAAACGGTGTGCATCAATAACATCGTCTGACGAAATTGGTTCGGGTAAATCTTTAATTTGCAGTGGCAATTTATCGTCGCTCTTATCTTTTACGGCAATGGATTCCATACCCAAAATCGCAACACCGAAGGATTTTTGACACTCTGGGCAGATTACCTGCAAAACAAAAAGTCCCTCTTCCTCTCTTAATATATATATTGAATCTTCGTCAAAATCGTGTCCGCAATTTGAACAACATAAATCAGCAAAAAGTTTTTTTAAGTTTGATTTTTTCATGTTAACCCTCTCACTTTTATTATACTGATATTTTTTTCAAAGGCACGAAATTGCAAAAAATTATCCGAAATTACAGTATTATAATGAGTTATAATTTTTGAAAAACGGGTAATATATAATTGTTGGGTGTTATTGAGGTGATTTCAATGGAATTAACAAGTTTATTGAATCTCGTCATTTTCGGCATGGTAGTATATATCGGTTTAATTGTAGTACCGTCCTTGCTTGAAAACAAAAATGCTCATTAATTGAGTAATCAGATTTTTTATTTTTGTGTCAATTTGCCACATGTGCAGGGTTTTGTACGTATTTTTATAATTGTATTATTTACAATTATTGTCTTTTAATGATTTCATATAGTGATTATGCTCCTGAAAGTCTTTATAGACACAGCAATTGGTGCAGGGAACATCTTTAGCGGGAGGTGCATTATGTGTGAGCATATTTTTTGCATAAAGATATTTGGGGTGGTTCATTGCTTCAAGATAGCCGTCTTTAAATATATTACCGCCGAAATCGTCGTCATATAAGGAACAGCAGCCTAAAACTTTTCCGTCCCAATTTATCTGGGGTTCTTCCCATAAATATGCACAGTAAAACCAGATTGACTCTTTGTTTTCGTATTGTTCCAGCAATAAATGGGGCGGTAAATCCGTTGATGACATACCTGATTCTTTAAGCACTTTCTTTTCGTTTTTAATCGGAGAATATTCAGGCATAACGTTTTGTGTAAATTCTACCGCCATTTTGTATTTTTTTGCGAGTTTTTTTGCAAGAGGAATTTCATGTTCGTTATGACCAAAAACAATAAACTTCCACGTAAGAAAAGGTTTGTCTGTTTTATATTTCTTTTTATAGTAATTAATCTTCTCTATATTTTTTAAGACTTTGTTAAAATCGCCATTTACTCTGTATTCAGCATAAGTTTCGGGCGATGCGCCGTCTATTGATACGACAATATTATCAAAACCGTATTTTACAAGTGTTTCAGCCATGCCATCGGGCAGATAGTTTAAATTTACACCGTTACCTGCGCTCATGCCGATATTTTTTTCGGCAGAATATTTGATAATATCTTCAAATTCGGGATTTAAAAAGATTTCACCGTGATTGGAAAATTCAACGTATTCAATATCGTTTTCATCAATAAATTTTTTATAATCGGAAAATTTCAGATTTCCAAGTTTACAGCCTCTCTCAACACCTTTCGGGTCAAGTCGCATGTAGCACTGTTTGCAATTTAACTGGCATTTTGAACTTACATCAATACGTATTCTTTTTGGAAGTTCTGATTTGTCCTTATAGGCTTCAACCAGATATTTATCTTCCATTTTATAATGTTCTGCGATTTTTTCTTTCATGTTAAATTTTACCTGTTCTTTTTGGTGATTTCATCCAGCGGTTTTTATCACGCATATCCTGATAAACCCAGCAATCAAAGCAGGGAATTGCTTTTATCCCTCTTGCATTGTGGGTAACCATGTTTTTTGCATATACAAAGGTGGGATTATTGAGAGCGTTTAAAAACCCTTCTTTAAAAACATTTCCGCCAAAATCTTCTTTGAAATTTGCACAGCAGCCGAGAATTCTGCCGTCCCAGTTGATTTGCGGTTCCCATAAATCCCAGCAGAAATACCAATCAACAAGCCCTTTTTCAAATTCATCAAGTTGTTCGACGGGTGATGTATTTACATCAAGTGAATGTATATTGGTTTGTGCAAGAACTTTTTCTTTGTCTTTAATTGGAGAATATTCACTTTCCCAATTTGCATCAAACGTGATTTCCATATTCAGTTTTTCGGCTTCAATTTTTGCCTTTTCGATTTCGTGTTCATTGTGACCGAAAACTATGAATTTCCAGACCATGTGGGGCGAGCATGAGTCGTATTTTTTCTTGTAGAAGTTAATTTTCTTGATATTGTTAATGACATTATCGTAATTTCCGTTTATACGGTATTGTGAATAGGTTTCCTGTGATGCTCCGTCTAAGGAAACGACAATAACATCAAGGTTGTATTTTACAACGGCTTCAGCCTGTTCATCGGAAAGGGTATTGAGATTTACCCCGTTATGAGCAGTAAGCGTGATATGTTTTTTATGTGCATATTTTAATATTTTTACCAAATCGGGATTTAAAAAGATTTCACCGCTGTTTGAAAGTTCTATGGTTTCAAGTTCATTTTCGTCAACAAATTTTTTGAAATCTTTAAATTTCAGATACCCGAGTCCGCAGCCGTTTTTGACATCTTCCGGGTATTTTCTCATATAACATTCGGGGCATTTAAGCTGGCATAAGGTGCAAACGTCAAGTCTGATATTTTTTGGTAATTCGGACTTATCGTTGTATTTTTCAAAAAGGTGTTTTTCTTTTAAAACAATGACACTGTTTTTAACTTTTTTTTGAGTTGACATGAGATTATACCTGTCAGAATGTGTAATTATAGCAAGTATAAACTTTTTTTGACCTACCGTCAAGCCTGATTTCAGTATTCTTCTGGTAATATATTTAACGTTGAGGAGGATTTTAATACGGTCTGTTTTTTCCTGCCATAAATCCTTTAATTCGGAAATTTTATCAGATAATTCGGTTGAAATTTGGGAAATTACATCGGGTATAGTTTTGAAAATGACATTTGGTATAGTTTTGGAAATTAACCTTACGTAAGGCTTATAAATTGATATCAACAGTTTCTTTTGATTGTTTTGTAAATCGGATTTAAGAATTTTTCTGGTTATATATTTAAGACTGAGAAACCGTTTCAGGTTGATAATTTTGTCTGTTTGTAAAAGCAGAAGAAAAACATAATAATTATATTTCGTAATTCTGTACAGATACGAATATGTTGTGCGGTCGCATTTTTTAAGGCTTAATTTATAACGTTCAAAGTATTGAACATCTTCTACTTCGTCCTTGTTGTATTCAACATCATCTTCTCGGTAAGGGAGCAGAAAATCCTGCATTTTTTTGTAAAAAGAATGTCTGTATTGCTTTTTAATCTTAGAAAGATAATAAATAAAAGTATAGACGGCATCCTGCAAATACGGAAGTTTTACATCATCATAGATATTGTTTTTTTCAAAATTTTCTTTAAGTATTTCATAATGTCTGAAAATATTGAAAAAGGTTTCGTCTTTACATTCGCTTGCGGAATCGGAACGGTTTACCCTGTACAGCAATAAGTTTTCATCGATATACGACAATTTTTTTGCTTTAATTAAACATTTGACGGAAAAAACGAGGTCTTCACAGAGAATAATATCTTCGGGAAATTTTATATCATTTTCGATTAAAAAATCTTTGCGGTAAATTTTGTTCCAGATTACATTCGGGATTGAGAAAATTTGCCGTTTGATGTCTTTAAAGGAAAAAACTTTCTTCAGCATTTTTTTATAGTTGACACTTCCAAATTCATGTTTATCGGATATTGCGCCGCTTACATTGTCAAAAACTTCAAATTTACACATAGAAATATCCGTATCATTTTCGGTAATTGACTTATACATCTTTTCAAGAAAAGTCTTGTCGGGAATATCATCGCCGTCAATAAACATAATGTACTTGCCATTTGCGGCGGAAACGGCATAATTTCTGATGTAACCGATAATATTTTTTGGAAGTTTAATCGTACGGATTCTGGAATCTTTTTGTGCCAATTCCTGTGCAATTTGCCACGTGTTATCAGTTGACTTGTCGTCAAGAATAATTAACTCAAAATTCTGAAAAGTCTGGGACAAAATTAAATTAACCGTTTCGGTTAAATATTTTGCGACATTATAAACAGGTGTAATAACAGAAATTTCGGGCTGCATACGTTTCTCCGATTGCTATTATTATAGCATAATTTTAGATTGTATTAAAATTATAAAATATGTTAGACTATTAAAAGAGGTAATTATGGCTGATAACGAAATAATTTTAAACGAAGAAATGCTTAAGGAAAAATATTCAAGTCAGGCTGAAATCCCGTCTTATATCCGAGTAGATGCAAGCACCTTTTGCCAGTTAAGATGTCCGTCCTGCTATATGAGAAAGGATACTGAGGGTGTCAAAAACGGCTGCGGTATCGGTCATTTAAAATTTGCCGATTTTAAAAGACTTATCGACGAGAATAAGCATTTAAAAAAAATTGAACTATCTAACAGCGGCGAACCTTTTCTTAACCCCGAACTTGCCGATATTATAGAATATGCCTATCTGCACGGTGTAAGAACCTCTTTTACCAACGGGGTTAACCTCAATTACCTTTCGGACAGGCAGGCTGAAACGCTCGTTAAATGTGAGGTTGATACCGTTACGGTTTCTATCGACGGTGCAAGTCAGGAAACCTACGGCATTTATCGTGTCGGCGGTAATTATGAAAAAGTTTTGGAAAATGTGCGCAAAATTCTCAAATATAAAGAAAAATATAAGGATACAAGAGAGTTCAATTTTCCTTATATTAACTGGAAATTTATTGTTTTCGGTCATAATGAGCATGAAATTGTCAAAGTAAAAGATGATGCCGAAAAACTCGGTGTAGATGACCTTATTTTTGATACAAACTGGGATAATGTATATTCGCCCGTAAAAAATCCCGAATTTGTGAAAAAAGAAACGGGAATTGATGCTCTTGATATAAATGTTTCGCCCGTTGTTCAGTTAAAAGAATATCTTGACGGGAAAATCGAATGGTATTTCTGCCGTGATTTGTGGGAGCCTCAAATTAACTGGGACGGAAAAGTTTTAGGCTGCTGCGCAAATTATAAGAGTGATTTTGGCGGTAATGTGTTCAAAGAGGGCTTGATGCAGGCATTAAATCATCCCAAAATGATTTATGCAAAGAATATGGTCATGAATAAAGCCCCCGCAATAGATGGCATACCCTGTACAACCTGCTGGTGTTATAAGGCTATGAAAGAGGCTGATATCTGGCTTACATCTCCGAAAGATGCCTGCCACGATTAGTAGATGTATTCTGACGGCTTTTCGGGTATAGCCGTTACAAAACAGGTTATATCGTAAACGCCGTTTTTGTTAAGAACTTTTATGATTTCGGATAGTGTACTTCCCGTTGTTGAGATATCGTCCATTATTAAAATCGGTTCGGAAATTTTGTTATCTTTTATATCAAAGGCATTTTTTAAGTTTTTTTCTCTTTCTTTTTTCGAGAGTTTGTATTGAGGTGCGGTTTCTCTTGTCCTGATTACGTTTTTGTTGTTAAATTCATATCCCGTTAATTTACAAAATTCTTCGCATACCAAATCCATGTGGTTGTATTTTCTTTTTCTTGCCTTTGAATAAAACATCGGGACGGGTATCACGGTATATTTTCTGTCTTTTATCTCTAAATTTTGCCAGTATTCATACATAATTTTTGCCTGATAAACAGCAAGTTCTTTTTTGTTATGATATTTCACTGCCCTTATTAATTTTTGTATTATTTCTTTATAATATGTTACAGCATATACGGGACAGTTTTCGATATTAGAGATTGCCCGATAATCAATAAATTCAATGCTGTTGTAACATTTTGAACAAAAAATAGTGTCTTCTTTTGAGCGTGAACAAAAGTAGCATTTCGTTTCGTATATAAAATCAAGTAGTTTTTTCAAAATATTTATCATACAATTATTATATACACATCAAGGAGAAATGTAATTGAATATCATAATAATGATATTATTAATAAGTTTTTTGGTAATGGTGCATGAATTGGGTCATTTTTTTGTAGCCAAAGCCTTTAAAATCCGTGTTGATAAATTCGGTTTTGGTCTGCCTGTCGGCCCCACACTTTTCAGAAAAAAAATAGGCGAAACAGAATTTTTAATTCATGCCCTGTTGCTTGGCGGATACGTTTCTTTTCCCGATGATGATGCAGAGTCTAAAATTCCTAAAGATTCGCCGGAAAGATTTGTAAATAAACCCGCATATCAGAGATTTTTTGTTGTTGTTGCGGGTGTTACGGCTAATTTTATTACGGCAATTCTGCTTGTAATGCTTACGGCTGGTATCTGGCATAAATTGCCTACAAACACTTTTGAAACTTCTTTTGACGAACTTTTGCCGACGGCAACTCCGTCCGTTAAAGCGGCAGGCTTGCAAAAGGGTGATGTTTTTTATGAGATTAACGGCTCTAATGTCGATTTACCGAATGTTTTAAGTCAATATCTTTATTTGAGCAGAAGTTTTGACGGTTATACATCGCAACGTCTTGTAAATAAAAAACTTACGGAACTTAAAGCCTTAAATCCGACAATTAATCCCGATAAAGTTATTGCAAAAGGTACGGTTATCGAACTTCCCGCAGAGGAGGACGAACCGCCCGTTCATCTTACAAGCGATCAGTTAATTGGTTTTGAACGGTATAAATCTAACGAAATTCCGCTTACGGATATGCAAAAAGCCGTCAGAGATAACATTCAGGGTGTTAAATATTACACAATTAAAATTCCGACAACCTTTGAAGATTTGGCATTTTCACTTGCCGATACAAGAAAGCCCGTTGAAATTACCGTTTTAAGAGACGGTAAAAAAGTCGATTTACCCGTTATTTATCCCGATAGAGACGGTATGATGGGTATTAAAAAGAACGTTACCGAGGTTATGTATCCCGTTAAGACTTTAAAAGATAATATTGAGGCAACATATCATTATGTAAAACTTAACTCGGAACTTATGTTGTACGGTCTTGGCAAAATGTTTGCGGGAAAAATTCCGATGGAGGAAATGCACGGAATTGTCGCCGTTACAAAAATAGGCTCCGATATTATTGAATACCACGGTTTCTTTAAAGGATTACTATTAACCGCAATTATCAGTTTGAATTTGGCATATTTAAACCTTTTGCCGATTCCTGCGCTCGATGGCGGTCATGTCCTGTTTCTCTGTATTGAAAAACTTATGGGCAAGCCCGTTAATGAAAAAGTTACCGAAATTGTTTCAAATCTGTTCTTTTATCTTTTGATTATATTTATGATTTATATTATCTACAATGATATCATTGCTCTTGTTACAAATAAGATATAGGTGAAGAATGAAAAAGAAAACGGGTTTTGTTGCAATTATCGGTCGTCCGAACGTGGGTAAAAGCACTCTTTTAAACAAAATTCTGGGACAGAAAATTGTTATTGCAACAGATAAACCCCAAACAACAAGAAGAAGAATAAAAGGCATTCACACAACGGATAAAGGGCAGATTATTTTTATTGATACCCCCGGTATTTATAAGCCGTGGGATAAATTCGGCGAATTATTGTTTGAGGAGGCAAAATTATCCGTTCCCGATGCCGATGTAATTCTTTTTGTTGTTGATGCTTCAGAGGAAGCAGGCAAGGGCGATAAATGGATAGCAAACAACATTTTGAATACCGAAATCCCCGTAATTATTGTTTGTAATAAAGTCGATAACGTTAAAAATACCGAAAAACGTGACAGTAACGTTAATTCTTATAAACTTTTGTTTGAAAAAAATTATCCGCTTGTAAAAATTTCCGCCAAAACAGGCAGAAATATTGATACACTCATTGATAATATATACAGAAAACTTCCGCAGGGTGAGCCTATTTACGATGAAGACGATTTAACCGATGAAACTATGCGGAAAATTGCTGCGGAAACCATCAGAGAAAAAATCCTACTTTCGACGAAAGACGAAATCCCCCACAGTGTTGCCGTTATAATTGAGCAATACAAAGAGGAGGAGGACATCGATAAAATTTATGCGACAATAGTCGTGGAACATGACAGCCAAAAAATGATTTTAATCGGCAAGAACGGTCAGATGGTAAAAAAAATCGGCACGGAAGCAAGACTTGAACTTGAAAAACTTGCTGATAAAAAAATATTTCTCGATTTGAATGTAAAAGTAATTAAAAATTGGCGAAAAACGTATAAAAATCCCGAAAATCTGTTATAAACAATATTCCTTGCGAAATTTTTCCATAAACTTTTTCTGTTCGATAAAGTCTGATTCGTTTTCAGAGTATTTAGCGGTTCCGTTTTCAAGGTCGAAAAGTAATTGATATGCAAACCTGAATCTTGTTACTTTCATATTTTCTTCTTTTCCGCGTCGTTCAAGGTAATCAAATAATTCGGGAATTTTTTTCGGAATTTTCTGAGAAAACTTTATGGTAAAATTATCCTCTATATCGTAGGCAACATTTGTAACGCCGATTTCTTTACATTCTTTCAGCCAGTTATCGATTTCTTCTTTTGAATCATTAATATAAGGGATAATTATAAATTTTGAAATAAATGTTGATTTGGTGTTGGCGGCTGCATTGGCGTATTTTTTCATATTTTGCTTAACCTGCTCATAGGCATCAATTCTTTTGATTTTCTTATACAATTCCCTGTTTGATGAATCAGGTGAAACAATAACTTCTGCTTTACCTTCTTTAAGCACTTTTTCAACAATCGGTAAGTATTTAACGGCAGAAGTAGGAATATAAAAATGTTCCGCACCTTCTTCCAGAAACAGATTGACGATTTTGTCAAAATCCTTGAGCGTACCGACATCTCCGCCTAATAATCTGACAATCCCTCCGTTATCCTTTTTAAAATTAATAAGTTTTGATTTCTGAAAATCTTTTAAAACACGATAGATATCGTAAGTCTTAAAATTATTGTAAAAATCTTTATCTGCGGCAGTATAACAATAAAAGCAATTACAATTACAGGTTGTCCAACTGCTGATGATAATTTCGCTGATATATCCGCCCTCATTCCAAACATCTTCACGCCACATATAGCAATTTTTGCAGGAATTATACGGAATTATACCTTTTTTTGCGTTTTCCTGAATTTTTAGTTTGTCCTTGATTAATTTTTTCCAGTCAATTTTTTCACCTTTATAATCGTCAATTATTATGGTATCTCTGTCATGACCGCAGTTACAGCAGTGAACTACACAACTGCTGTCGAAAAATATACAATTTTTTAACTGTTCGCAAAATTTATATCTCATAATTATAAGGCTTTGTAAGAAATTTTGTTATAGGTATTTATGTATTCTTTAAGATTTTCATTTGTAACGGCATTATACTCTTTAATGTTTGACGGACGATTTTCGTTCTTGTCGGGGTGGCAGATAACCTCTAAAACTTCGTCAGAATTTTTTACCCTTTCAACGCCGCCTTTTATAGTGTTGTCGTCCATCATTCCCGTGTAACCGACGCCGATAACACAGTTGTTTGATTTTAAGCCGTATTTTTTTAACGTTCTTCTGTTGATAAGGGTGAAAAAGTTAAGAATACATATTTTTATCAGATTTATGTAATAGTTTTTGTTGAAGAAGAAATTGCGGTTTTTACACAGGTAAACGTGTTCAAATTGTGTTCTCACGCAGGGAATATTGTATTCCTTTGCAAGTTTACAAACAAGTTCAAAAATTTTAGGTATTGCGTGAGTGTGAACGTGCGAGTCTAAATGGTCAGGCTTTGCATATTCCAAAACCGCTTCTATTTGCGCTCTGAATTCCTGTTCAACTTCAAACATAAAATCTTCATCAAAAGATTTTATAATCATTTTAAGGAAGCCGTTATTGAATTTTCCGTCTTTGTCATATAGTTTACTGTTTTTTTCACGGGTTTTTAAGATTGATTTATGTTCGATAATGTTGAGGTGAACGCCCAAACCGATACCGTCTATGTCTTTAAGTTTTCTGACGGCATCTTCAAAACTCGGCATATTTGCCATTATGCATGTGCTTGTTAAAATGCCGTTGTTGTAACCTTCAACAATAGCCTGATTTACGGTTCTGCTCATTCCAAAATCATCGGCATTTATTATAATTTTCATTATTTACCCTTTATCAAATCATATTTGATTCCCGCCATGATGACGTCAAATTTTGCGTGTTTTTTGTATTCATCATAGTCCTTGTTTTTTATTACAATAACAGTATTTTTGTCTTTCAGCAAATTGTTAAGTCTGTCATAAAGCGGAAATTGTTCGTAAATAACGTGTTTACCGTAATAGTAATTAAGTGAATATCTTCTGCCGAAACCGAATGATGCTAATTTCTGGTTATCGTCTTTGGCTTTTTTTGCATATTCCATCAAATCGTTTTGACCGAACAAATAGTCAAAATTAAAGGCAATGGGTATTCCCGCTGCGGATAACACGAGCATAACCGCCACAGTGGTCTTAAAAAGGCTATTTTTAAACTCTGTTGAGGAATATTTGTGTATCAAAGATGCCAAAAAGATTACAAAGCCGAAATATATAAAGATTGATGAGAACGGGTATAAATATTCGACAAACTGAACGAGTTCTTCGGGCAGAAAGGGCTTTGAACAAAAGACGCCTATACCTGTGAGAACACAGATAATACCGAATAAGGTTGTAATATTTGTAAAGAAATTATCCCATTTGTCTGTCTGTTCAATATCCAAAATTACTTTTGCGGTTAAACACGCCAAAAACGGATAGATGGGCAGAATATAGGTTATGAGTTTTGTGCTTGATGCCGAGAAAAATACAAGTGTTAAAACAGCGGCTATGGCGTTTAACGTGATAAATTTTTGGGTATTATTCAGTTTATTGAAATCAAAACCCTCTCTGATTAACTGAACACAGTTTGAACCCCAGTCTTTAACCGTAACAAGTGCGGGGATAATCCACGGGAAAAAGCCCCACAGAATTGTCAAAATAAAGAAATAAAAGGGCTGTTTTCTTCCTAAATCTGCTGATGTCGTAAATCTTGCGACGTGATGTTTCATAATGTACTCGTTGAAGAATAACGGGTCGTGCTGATGAAGCATTAAAAGGTGCCATGGTAAAACTATTGCGAGAAATATAAGTGTTCCGACAATAAAATAAATCGGCTTGAATAATTCTTTGACTTTTTTTGCCGTGAGATATGCAAAAAACATTGTTCCGAACGGAAGCACAAAACCGGGGATACCTTTTGCAAGAACTGCAAGTCCTGAAAACAGGTAAAATAACCACCAAAAATATTTTTTATTTTTTTCTTCGCAGAACAAGGTCATAAAACCGAAAAAGATGGAAAAAGTAGTGCAGAAACAAAGCACAATATCTAAAATAGCAAATTTTGAGAGTATAAAAAATTCTGCCGATGTTGCAAGAATAAGTGCGGAAATTAATCCGAATTTTCTTGATACAACGTTTTTACCCGTGTAATAAACCAAAAATGAAGTTAAAAAACCGAGAAGCGCAACGGGAAATCTTACGGTAAATTCGTTAACGTGACCGAAAAGCCCGAACGATAAACATTCCAGCCAAAAATAAAGTGGCGGTTTTTCAAAGAAATATTCACCGTTCAGATAAAGTGTCATAAAATCTTTGGATTGAAACATATCGTGAGCCATAGAGGCATATCTGGTTTCATCGATATCCATCAGAGCATAAGAGCCGATTCCAAAGATAAAGATAAAGTAAAAAAGGACAAAAAGTCCTATAAAGGTAAATATATCGGGGTGTTTTTTAATAAAGTTAAAATGCATAATTTGCCTCTTTTATAAGTTCCATTTTTGTTTCAGTTCTTCAAGAGAACCATCGGTTTTCATTTGATTTAATACTGCATCAATTTCTTTTTTTAAGTTTTTTGCTTCGTCTGTATTTTTTACGGCAATTCCGTAGGGTTCGACAGATAATTTCTGCGGGAGAATTTTGTAGTCGGGATTTGCTGTCACAAATGACTTGAGCAGGGCTTCATCTGAAATCATTGCTTCGCCTTCATTGTTTTTTAATGCTTTAAAACATTCTTCTCTTGTTTTGAAGCCAATCAATATTGCGGCGGGAGCATATTTCTTCGGAGTTTGTTCAGATGTTGTATTTAAAAGGACAATGACTTTTTTCTTGTTCAAATCTTTAACCGTATTGATTTTGCTGTCCTTTTTAACAAGCATTGCCTGTCCCGTTGTGTAATACGGTTCCGAAAAGGCGATTGTAATTTGTCTTTGCGGTGTAATTGTCATTGCATCGACAAGAAAATCGACTTTACCCGAGGATACTGATGAAATCGCTTTTCCGCTTTTAATTTCCACATATTCTATTGCTTTTTCGCTGCCTAAAACCGAAGATGCAATTCGTTTTGCAATATCAATGTCAAAACCGTCAAGTTCATTTTTTTCGTTTAAAAAACCAAAGGGTTTGGAATCGTATCCGACACCTACAATGAATTTTCCTCTTTCCTGTGCGGCTTTGAGAACATCAACTTCGTCCGCTTCGGGTTCAATTGAGCACGCTGTTAAAAAGCAGACAGATATCATTAATATTAAGATTAATACTTTTTTCATGCACATATCCTTTCTTAAAGTTTATAACAAATATAAATAATTCAAAAGAGAAAATTAATAAAAAATATATTGACATTAAATTTTTCTTATCATATATTATAAATATGTTCTTAAGCCCCCATCGTCTAGTGGCCTAGGACACCTCCCTTTCACGGAGGCGGCAGCGATTCGAATTCGCTTGGGGGTACCATTTTTAAAAGCGCAGCACAGGCTGTGTTTTTTTATGCAAAATTTTATTTTTTTGTTTTTCTTATGCAAAAATATGCTAAAATTGTCTTATTATGGAAAAAGCTTTTGAAAATATCATAAATTACCTTAAACAAGATGACTTTAAGACTTTTGAAACCGAATTAAAACAATACATTCTTGATAAGGACAAATATACTTCCGAGCAGCGTGCAGAATACTATGTTACGCTGCGTAAGGCTCTGGAAGATAAATTTATTGAAAATGACGATGTAAAAGATAAATATACCCAAATTTTCAGATACACAATAATGTTTTTGAATAAAAAAGATTATGATACTCTAAAATTTTGGTCTATTACAGCAAAACATTTTGAAAAATTCCAAATGCTTGATGTTGCTGTTAAGTGTTATCTTGAATATGCAAAATTTGAAAATTCCGATAAAAGAGTTTACGGTGATATTGCGGAAATCCTTTTCAAGTATAAACATGATGATGTTCAGGCGTTAAAATATTATAAAAAATTTACCGAATATTTTCATGACAATGCCTATGTATATAATATGGCAGGGCATTTAACCGAAAAAATCTATAAATCGGAACATCTTGATGAACAATTTTATTATTTTGAAAAGGCACATGCTTTACAGCCGAAAGTCAGGTCATTTATTAAAAATCTTGCCTTAATTGCGGGTAAGAACAAAGATGTCGGCCGTTTTTGCAAATATTCAGGTATGCTTTTAAAAACAAACCCTAAAAAGCAGGAATTATTTGATTATGGCTGCTGGAGTTTATATAATAAAATTTTTAAGAATTTTTATAAGTATTATCAGTACAGATTCTATAAAGAAGAAGGTGCCACGGAATATCCGAATGTTGATGACAGATTATGGAACGGAATTGACGATATAAAGGGCAAAAAACTTATAATAAGACGTGAACAGGGCTATGGCGATTCAATCACTTATGTTCGTTTTCTGCCGCTTATAAAGAAACTTGTTCCGAATTTTACCTTTATTGACCGTGACCCGCTCGTTTCTTTTCTTCAATATAATTATCCCGATATAGACATTGTTGACGATAAAAAAGATTTAAAAGATTTGGATTTTGATTATCAGATACCGATGATGAATTTATTGTCAGTGTTAAAGATTACAGACAAAAATATGCCCTTTAAAGACGGTTACTTAAAAGCAGATAACAAACTTGCAGATGCTTTCAAGAAAAAATATATTAATCCTCAAAAATTTAATATTGCTATCGCTTTTAAAGGCTGCCAGACCTATAACGGTGATAACAGGGATATGCCCGAAGAAACATGGCTCAAACTTACCAAACTGCCAAATGTTCAGATATATTCCGTTCAGGTAGATGCAAAAGAACGTATGTTTCAATTTAAAGAAAGCCAAAAAATAATTGATTTGAGTAATGAGTTAACCGACTTTGAAAAGACGGCGGCCGTCCTGAAAAATATGGACTTGATTGTTTCTACGGATAATGTTGTTTTAAATCTGGCAGGCGCTATGGGGTTAAAAACCTTCGGCATTTTTAATTATTATTCTGATTTCAGATGGTTTACGCTAAAAGGCAATGATACCGGCTGGTATGATTCAATCAAGGTTTACAGGGTCAAAAAGTACAATGCATGGAATGAACTTTTTGATATGGTAATTAACGATGTTCAAAAATTAGCCGATGAAAAGACAAAAAAATAATCCCGCTTGATACGGGATTATTTCGTTTTATAAATTTTTGAGTTCATTTTTGATATTCAAGAGGATTTCATCAAGACCTTCTGAACTTTTGCCTCCGCCTTGTGCAAAATTCGGTCGACCGCCGCCTTTTCCGCCTGTTGCCGCTGCGATTTCGGAAACTATTTTGCCTGCATTGACACCCTTTTTGACAAAGTCATCAGAAACTTTTACGCAGATTCCGAGTTGATTTTCCTTTACTACGGAAACAAGGACTATGATTGATTGTCCGAGTCTGTCACTCAGTTTGTCAACTGCAAATTTTAATAACGCCTGCGGTAAACCTAATGTCTTGCTGACAAAGAGTTTTCCGCCATTTATATCCTCTGCTTTGCTGATAAAGGACTGAATTTTTTCTTTTGCGGACTCTTCTTTCATTCTTTGGATTTCAGCCTGTAGTTCTTTGTTTTCTTCTGCAAGTTTATCCACTTTTTCCACAACTTCATTGTAGGGAATTTTAAATTTATGTGCGAGTGAATCAACCGCATCAGCCTTTTGGGAAAGGTATTCGACAGCGGCATCACCGCAGACGGCTTCAATACGTCTTGTGCCTGCAGAAATTGCGGATTCGGAAACAATCTTTGTCAATCTGATTTCGTTTGTTGATTTTACGTGAGTTCCGCCGCAAAGTTCTTTTGAAACATCGCCGATTACAACCATTCTGACTTGGTCTTCATATTTTTCGCCAAAAAGTGCGGTAGCACCTGCATTTATTGCTTCCTGTACGTCCATTATTGAGGTTTGCTGCTTTTGGTTTTCTGCAATCCATTTGTTCATAAGATTTTCAACTTTTGCTACTTCTTCGTGAGTCATTGCTCTTGAGAACGAAAAGTCAAAACGTGTTCTGTTTTCTTCAACCTGAGAACCTGCCTGCTTTACTTCATCACCGAGAACTTTTACAAGTGCGGCTTGTAAAAGGTGTGCGTTTGAGTGGTGAATGGTAATGTTGTGGCGGCGTTCTTTGTCGATTATCGCAGAAACGGTATCACCGATTTGAACTTCACCGTTTATGACTTTTACTCTGTGGACAAAAAGGTGGTTAACCTTAAAGGTATTATAAACAACGGCTTTGAGATTGCCGCTTTCGATTATACCCGTGTCGCCGACCTGTCCGCCGCATTCTGCATAAAAAGGTGTTTTATCAAGAATGATATCCGTCAAACCGCCGTCAACTTCAACTGTTTCAACAATTTTAGCATCACTGCATTCGGTTTCTTCATAGCCGGTAAAGTTTGTAGCGCCGTATTTGTTTTCGATATTTACGTAAACCAAATCGTCGGTTAAACTGATTTTTTGAGTTGCGGCTTTTGCTCTTTCTTTTTGTTCTTTCATTGCCGAGTTAAAGCCGTCAATATCGACATTTAAGCCTTTTTCACGGGCAATTTCGATTGTAAGTTCGAGAGGAAAACCGAAAGTATCATATAATTTGAACGCATCATCACCGCTTATATCTTTGCCGTCGGACATTAAATCCTCAAGAAGTTTGTAGCCTCTGTCGAGAGTTACCTTAAAGCGTTCTTCTTCTTTTTTGATAACATCTTTAATTCTGTCTGCATTTTGTTCTAAATCGGGATAAGCGCCCTTGTAGTTTTCAATTACGGTATCAACGATTTTATAGAGGAAAGGCAATTCCGTTCCGAGAATTTTGCCGTGTCTTAACGCACGACGCAAAATCATTCTTAAAACGTAACTTCTTCCTTCATTTCCGGGAATTACGCCGTCATTAATCATAAAGGTAACGCATCTTGCGTGGTCTGTGATTATTCTTATTGAAATATCTGTCTTTTCATTATATTTATATTTTGCCCCCGTTATTTCGCAGACCTTGTTTACTATGGGTAATAAGAGGTCTGTATCAAAGGTTGAACGTTTATTTTGGCAGACCATGGTAATTCTTTCAAGCCCCATGCCCGTATCTACGTTTTTCTTGTCGAGGGGTGAATAATTGCCTTCTTCGTCTTTAAAAAGTTCGGTAAAGACGAGGTTCCAGATTTCAACCCAGCGGTCGCATTCACAGGTATCAATGCCGCAGTTATCGGAGCATTTCATATCTTCGCCGAGGTCATAGTGAATTTCTGTGCAGGGGCCGCAGGAACCTGTTGCACCCGGGGGGCCCCAGAAATTATCTTTTTTACCTTTTCTTATTACTCTTTCAGGCGGTATTCCGACATCTTTTGTCCAGATGTAGAACGATTCATAATCGTCCTCGTAAATGGTAATCCAGAGTCTTTGCGGGTCTAAGTGGAGATAATTTGTAACGAAATCCCAACTCCACGGGATAATTTCTTTTTTGTAGTAATCGCCGAAGGCGAAGTTGCCGAGCATTTCAAAGAACGTGTGATGGCGGGGGGTTCTTCCGACATTTTCGATATCTGAGTCTTTTCCGCCTGCTCTTGCGCACTTTTGACAACTTGTTGCTCTCGGGGGATTGTAGGGGGGCTGTTCAAGACCCAGATAGTAGGGTACAAATTGCAGCATGCCCGCTGTTGTTAATAATACCGTCGGGTTGTTCGGAATGAGTGATGAACTTTTAACAACGGTATGTTCATGTTTATCTTTGAAAAAATTTATAAAAGCGTCTCTTATTTGATTGCCTGATAATACTTCCATTTATATTTCCTTTTGTTGTCTTATATAAAAATTATACGACAAACAATATTAAAATATTTTATTTTCGGATATTTTGTGAAATTTTTTGAAAAATAAAAATTAATAGTAGATTTTAATTTTTTTGATGTATAATAAAATTGTCGAAAGACATAATAATTGAATATTTTTAAAAAATCGGGACGTAGCGCAGCTTGGTAGCGCACTACCTTGGGGTGGTAGGGGTCGCAGGTTCAAATCCTGTCGTTCCGATTTTTTTTGTTTAAATTCCGAATTTATGTATAAGTTAGAACAAAAATCAACTTAACACGTCATTACGAGGCTTGTCCGAAGTAATCCCCGAAAAAGATTGCCTCGCTCACTTTGTTCGCTCGCAAAGACGAAAAACAAAATTAATTTGGGTAACCGACAGATAATTACCCGACATTTTTATCGGGATGCACAAGAGCCATTTCTTACAAAATCATGGCCAAAATCATCAAAACAATTGCGCCGACCTGAATACCCGTTGAAATATATCGGCTCCATTTTTTTTCGCCGTCATATTGTAAAACGATACATATGATTATTTTAAATGTCAGATACGGGAATAACTTTTACGTCATCAGTCAAAAGCATTTCCTTATCTTTCATACAAATTATTGCGCCCATACCTGCATTATCTAATACATTAAAGTTTTTAACCATTGATTTATTGGGGTTTGCAGTCAGTTTTATTTCAACGGGATATAATTTACCATTTTTCTCAATAATTATATCTATTTCTTTCTGAACGGTATCTCTATATACATACATCAGAGGTGTTTGCCCGTTATGCAGATAACTTCTTAATATTTCTGATACAACAAATGTTTCAAAAAACGCACCATTCATAGCACCTTTTTGAATTACCTCAGGACTGCTCCAGCCTGTCAAATATGAACACAACCCCGTATCAAGAAAGTAAATCTTTGGCATCTTTGTCATACGTTTATTTAAATTTTTATAATAGGGTTGTAAGAGATATACCAGGTTTGATGATACTAAAATTGACAGCCAACTCTTTGCTGTCGGTTCCGATATATCAACCTCTTTTGCAATTTCAGAATACTTTAAAAATTGTCCTGTCCTTGCTGCAACAACCCTGATAAACGTTAAAAATTTCATTTCATCTGAAACAGTAGTTAATGCTCTTATATCTCTTTCAATGTATGTTCTTAAATATGAATTGTAAAAAGAGTTTCTGTCGATATCCTCGTTGTTATTAAGTGCAGGATAAGAGCCATTGTATATTATTTTAAAAATTTCTTCTGTTGTATAATGTTTCCTGTTTGCGTTAGTTTTCGTTTCAGTATCAAAGGGAACACTATTCTTGTTGCCTGAAATTTCAGCCAAAGATAAACCCATCAAATCAACAATTCCAACCCTGCCTGCAAGAGATTCAGACACATTTTTCATCATATGAAACTGCTGAGAACCTGTGAGCCAATACTGACCTTTTTTATCAGATTTATCAACTGCGAGTTTAATATATGATAACAACTGAGGCGCATACTGAATTTCATCAATAATTAAAGGTGCTTTATGATTTTCCAAAAACAATTTTGGTTCATTTATAGCCATTTCTCTTTCTGTCAGGTCATCTAATGAAACATAGTTTCTGTATTCATCACAATGTTTCAGCAGTGTACTTTTACCGACTTGTCTTGCACCTGTGACCAGTATGACTTTAAATTGTTTGGAGAATTTATTAACTGTATCTTCTGCTGTTCTTTGTATATACATATTTGTACCCGTTTTATGATTTTTCTAAAATGCAATTTTATAATAATCATATTTATGGTTATTGTCAAGTAAATAGTTATAAAGGTGCTATTATTTTTTTGAGAGGAAATTGTTTACAAAATCATGGCCAAAATCATCAAAACAATTGCGCCGACCTGAATACCCGTTGAAATATATCGGCTCCATTTGTTTTCGTTAAAAGCCTGCCCCGTTTTCTGCGCATGAGCGGCGCTGACGATTCTGTCTAAACGGGAAAGGTTATCTCCCTTATAAGTCTTTTTGAAAATCTTCTGTTCAAGTCTGCTTAATCTTTCATGTGCGGTTTCATTTTTGTTTGTTTTGCCCAAAATGAGATTTTCTGCGGCATTTAGTGCAAATTCAAAGTCTGCAGAATCGTTTCCGTAATAGTTATGATTTAACGGTGCTACGCCGCCCGTATAATTGTTAGATTTTTTTGTAAGAAGCGGTCTTGACGGAAA
>JAILHI010000007.1 GCA_024695865.1 Candidatus Gastranaerophilales bacterium | reverse complement strand
TATTATAATCTTCGATTTCCGATGTTGTTTTTTTTATACCACATATAATACCATCTACAAAACTATATCCACACCATTTACAATATTTTGCATTATCATAAATTATTTCACTTTTACATCGTGGACAAATTTTTATATTATTTTCAGTTTGTATAATATTTGAACTATTATCGGATTTTTTATGTTCTTTATCAGATTTTTTTAATATTTTTTTGACAACAAAAAAGAAAACAATGATAATAAGAACTGTTAAAAACGTCATAATAATCCTTTTATAATAGTAATTAGTTAAAAAATCTATGTCAGCTGAAAATCGCCATACTTTTTAATATGTTCAATCAGCCCACCGTCCTGCTGAAGCTTTATCATTACCTCAGGCAGCGGTTTAAAGGTTATTTCCGTCCCTTTGGTCAGATTTTTAATAATGCCCTCTCTGACATCGACTTCAAGTTCGTCCTGTGCGTCAATACCGTCTGTATCACATTCAAGCAAAAGTAATCCGATATTAATTGCGTTACGGTAAAAAATTCTTGCAAAAGACTTTGCAATTACTGCACTTACGCCCGACAATTTGATAATTTGAGGAGCATGCTCTCTCGATGAACCCAATCCGAAATTTGAGCCTGCAACAACAAAATCGCCCTGCTGAACTTTTGATGCAAATTCGGGGTCTGCATCTTCGAGAACGTGTTTTGCAAACTCGGGTAAATTTGAACGCAAATGGAACAAACGTCCGGGGGCAATATGGTCAGTAGATATATTATCAGGGAATTTCCATGCTTTTCCTTTTAACATTTTATTTCTCCTTTACAAAACTTCCGTGGGGTCTGCAATATAGCCGCATACTGCCGAATAAGCCGCAACTGCGGGTGATGCAAGATAAATTTCACCTTCGGGGTTACCCATTCTTCCCTTAAAGTTTCTGTTTTGAGTTGATAAACAAACTTCACCGTCGCCCAAAATACCTGCATGAACGCCGACACAGGGCCCGCAGCCCGGAGGAATTATCTGCGCTCCGACATAAGTCATAATTTCAATGATACCTTCTTTCAGAGCCTGCATCATTACTGCCTTTGAAGCAGGGGCAACAATAAGTCTGACATTCGGGTGAACCTTTTGCTTTTTCAAAAGTTTAACGGCTATTCTCAAATCCTCAATTCTGCCGTTTGTGCAACTTCCTATAAAGACCTGATTTACCTTAACCATACCGAGTTCGCTTATCGGTTTCACGTTATCAACTGTATGCGGGCAGGCAACCATCGGCTGAACATCTTCCGCATTGATTTCAATTACTCGTTCATACTCGGCATCTTCATCAGGTTCAATATATCTGAAAACGTGTTCACGTCTGTTTTCTTTTAAAAAGTCATAAGTTTTTTCATCGGTTGAAAACAAACCCGCTTTTGCACCCGCTTCAACAGCCATATTAGCAAGAGTAAATCTGTCTGACATACTCATTGCGGAAATGGTAGAACCGCAAAATTCCAATGCCTTATAAGTAGCGCCGTCCGCACCGATTTTTCCTATCAGATAAAGCATCAAATCCTTTGCGAAAACACCTTTTCTCAGGGCGCCGTTGACACAAATTTTATAAGATTGAGGAACTTTTAACCAAGTTTTGCCGAGAGCGGAAGCAACTGCAACGTCCGTACTGCCCATGCCCGTAGCAAATGCGCCTAAAGCACCTGAGGTACAGGTGTGAGAATCTGCTCCGCAGAGAATTTCTCCGGGGTTAACAAACTTTTCAACAAGTCGTTGATGGCAAACGCCCATTCCGCCTTCCGAAAGCACTGCACCCGTTTCCTTTGCAAATTCACGCATTACCATGTGAGAATTTGACAATTCTTTTCGGGGTGACGGTGTTGCATGGTCAATAAATAAAATCATTCTGCTCGGGTTTTTAGGCTTTGCTATTCCGAGTTTTTTAAATTCGCTTATCGTAAGCGGCCCCGTTCCGTCCTGAACTGCCGTTACATCTACTCTTGCAATACACAAATCGCCTGCCTTAACGGGCAAGTCTGTATGTGCGGATATGATTTTTTCTGCTAAGGTTTGTCCCATTTTCTTTCTCCTATACAACCAAAATCGGATCGGCGGTTGTTCGTAATCTCTTTAACAATTCGCCCTTCGGTTCATAATAAGGTGTAACCGTCATTACCTTTGCGGCAATATCGGGATAATAATATATAAATTTCAGTTCACTTACCGTTAAAGGTAATTGAGTGTGTACGTTTGCGTAACGGGCAAGTTCAAGAATTGTTCTTGCTTCGTCCTCGTCCTTAAATTCAAGTTCAAGATTGTGATATACGTTTCTGAACCCTTTGATTCCGCCATATTCACCGACGGTAATTTTTCTTCCCGTTTCGATTATTTCGGGTTCGCCTCTGCCGAGTTCTTCAAAATCGTACAATTCATAATTTCTTCTGTCTTTCAAAGCGCCGTCTGCATGGATACCTGATTCATGAGCAAAAGCATTATCACCCACAGCGGGCTGATTTATCGGAATAGGCACACCGAAAGCCAGCGAAGTGTATTTTGCAAGTTTCCAGCATTTTGACAAATCGATATTTTCATCAAGTTTATACTTGCCCGAAAATCCGCTTGATTTTTCAATAGCAAGAATACAGGAAACCAAATCCGCATTACCCGCTCTTTCGCCCATGCCGTTTATCGCAGTATTGATATAAACATCAACACCTGCATCAATAGCGGCTTTTGCACCCATTACGGAACATGCAACACCCATTCCCAAATCGTTATGAAAATGTGTTTCCAACGGCATTTGAAGTTCTTTTGCAAGCGTAAACATTCTGTCATAAGCACTTTGCGGGTCGTCATAACCTAAAGTATCACAGTATCTCAATCTGTCAGCGCCCGCCTTTTTTACGGCTTTACCGAATTTCAAAAGAAAACTCATATCCGTTCTTGAAGCATCTTCGGCATTAACACCGATAGTAACAGCACCGCAAGACTTTGCCGTTTCAACGGCTTCACAGGTCATTTTAATAATATCATCGGGTGATTTTTTTCCGCCGTATTTTCCCGTTATCATCTGCTCCGAAGTGGATTGTGACAGATTCACGTGTTTCAGTCTGGGAACATTTTGAAACGATTGCATTACATCGCTAGATAAAGCCCTAATCCAGCCCGATAAAATAGTCTTTTCTATAACACCTCTGTCAACTAATTCAAGGTTACCGTTAAGATAGTTTAGTTCGTGTCTTGTGGTCGGGAAACCAAATTCCGAACGGGTTACACCCATGTTGTTTAACATAAGGTTTATAATTGTTTTTTGTAATTTCGCAAGTCCGAGCCTTGAAGTCTGGACTCCGTCTCTGTTTGTTACATCTGTTATATATATTGTAGGCATTTTTTCTTCCTTATAAAACTCTTATTAATTATACAACACATTTGAGAATTGGACAAAAAAAACAAATAGCCCGACAGGATAAGAAGTTTCGGCAATGATAATCCACCCTTTTAACCTTCATAATTCAAATGTAAGAAAAAATAAAACACAAGAGAATGTGTATTGTCATAAGGAGGAAAAATGAATTTAAAAAAATTATCAATAGCGCTTGTAATCTCGGCATTAACTGTAAGCAATGCTTTTGCGGAAGAAGTTACGATTGATGTAGATGATAACTTCAATCCGAACAGCGTATATCAATTAATAGCGGCTTGTCCGACAAACGACTGTCCTCAGGTTGTAACGCCAAAAACTTCAAAATGTCCGAAATGTCACAAGAAAAAAAATAAATGCAAATGTAAACAGGAAATTCAGGAAGAAGAAAACCGCTGTGAAGAAGCGCCTGTTCCCGCCTGTGAATTAAATGAACCGTCACCCTGTCAGGCAGAAGAAAACACCTGCCCCGCAATTATTGAGGAAAAAGAAAAAATTTCAGCCTGTGCAACCTGCCCTGCGCCTAATCCCGATGAAAAGAAATATATGCTTCAAACCTACGCATATCCTGCGGCAGTTTACGGCGGAAATAACTTTGTCGGCGAAAAAGATGCGGGCATATACATCGGTGAAAACGTTGACGCAGAAAAAACAGGAATCCCCGTTGCAAGAGAAAATGACGGTTTAACGGGAGCAGCGGCGGCCTGCCCGTGCGTAGAAGATACAACATCTTCCGTCAGAGTGGAATATCACGATAACTGCAACACTATCAGTATTAAAACCCAAGACAGCATGGAAGCCTCGAGAAAATCGCTTCAGCCTTACGAAATATCCGCAATGACAGGTGCGGCGGCTCCGCTTGTCAGCGCCTTTGAAGATGTTCCATCCGGTTTCTGGGCGGGCTGTGACATCAACAAATTAACCGAAAACAACATTATTGCGGGTTATCCCGACAGAACTTTTAAACCGAATCTTCCCGTTTCCCGTGCCGAAATGGCAACTTTAACGGTAAAAGGTTTCAATCTTTTAAATTCAGACTTAAAATCAAACAAAACTTTTAAAGATGTTCCAAAAAATTTTTGGGCAGGAAAAATGATAGATAAAGCCGTTGCAAACGGTTTAATGGAGGGTTACAGCGATACTCTGTTCAAACCGAACAAACCCGTTACAAGAGCGGAAGCGTTTACAATTTTGTCAAAAGGTATAAATTGCCCTATGGATAACTGTCAGGCAGACGAAATTTTAAACAAATACTGTGATGCCTCGGAAGTTCCGTCATGGGCAAAAATTCCCGTCGCAAAAGCCATTCAGGCAGGAGCCTTAACGGATTCGCCCAAACCCGATATGATTAATCCGAACAAAGATGCAAGCCGTGCCGAAATTGCATCAATGCTCGAAAATATAAGGGTTTCTCTCGGATATTCAAACGTGGATAAAGTAACGGCAAACGATTGTGGCTGTACAGGAGCAGCAGCCTACATAGAACATGAAGAATCAGTGCAACTTCCGACATTAGCACTCAATTTCAGCGATGAAATTAACGCAAAAACCTCAAACATCGGCGACAGATTTGCCGCAACAACTACGGAAGATATTTCGGTAAACGGACAAAACTTCCCAAGCGGTTCAACGGTAAGAGGTCGTATTCTCAAGGTTGACCGACCGTCAAAAAATTGTCAGGGCGGATTGAAACTGTCTTTCGATACAATCGAACACGAGGGCTGCAAAGCAGATTTACCGCAGCAGGTTTTATCGGCTCAGGTAGAAAAAATGAAAACACCAAACCCTGTTGCAAGATTAGTTACAATGCCGTTCTCTTGGGTTGGCTCACTTGCGGGTATTGCAGGCAGAACAGTGGGCGGTGCGATAGTTAACGCAGGAAATGCCGTAGAAAACGTGGTCGGCGGCGCAGGTATCGGCACGGGCGAAGTCTTTCAGGGCGAATTTAAAGCGGCAGGCAGAAGTTACGGCGATTCAATCAAAAATCTCGTTAAAGCCCCGATTGATACAACAAGAACCGCTTTATCGGGAACAATGGGCTTGTTCCAGACAACAGGCGATGAAGTCGCTTACCTCGTTGACCCCAAAGGCTCAAAAATTTCTTCAATCAACCCCAGAGAAAAAGTTACGGTTGCCTTTGGCTGTGTTCATAACAGATAATTGCAAAAAAATTCCGAACATTTTAACGTGAGGCGGGCGGAGAAATTTCTCCGCCCGCTTTGCTTTTAATCTATTTTGCATTTAAAATATTATAAACAAACGTAAATTCTATATCTACGGTATTTCCGTTATAAAAAGACGGCAAAGCATCAAACGGCTCCGATTTTTTAACCGCATCAATTGCCGCCTTATCAACCTCCGCATTTTCCGAGGATTTTTTGACGACATTTCTTACAACATAGCCGTTTTTGTCAATGGTTATCAACAAAACAACCGTTTGAGAGGTATTGTTTTTAGGTGGCTGCCAGTTTGATTTTATCTTTTTCTGAAAGTCCCTCATATAAGGGGCAAAATCGGTCTGAACTTCGGCTTGATGATTTGTATTATCTGTTTTGAAAAAATTAAAAAAGTCTTTGTCTTTATAAAAAACCATTATTAGACAAATTACCGCAAAAAGAATAATTACAACAAATTTTAAAATATTTCCCGATGATTTTGTATCATCAACGGGTTTCAGATTTTTGTTCAAATTATTGTTCTTCATAAATTGATTTTAACAGAAAAAATTTTTATATCATAGCAGATGAAGCATGGTAATTCAACAAGGGATAATTTTTTCGGTGCAAACGCTTCAATAAATTGAAACTTTTTGACACCCTACAAACTAGTCAATATATTTTTTTAGCCATTTAGTTTGTTTTAGACTAATTTCTTCATTTTTTGTTTCTTTTACTGTTTGAGATAAAAATAAATCATTGATTATTTCAATAACTCTATATGCTTTATTCTCATCAATAGAAATTCCTTCAATAATACTTCTTTTAAAACAAATATTTGCAGACCAACTACTGTTTGAAACAACAGATATTAGCAATGTTTTATTAAAAAAATAAGCAAAAATAAAGAATAAACCAACTAAAAATTCACTCCAAAGTACAAATGATTGATGTTCATAATGAAAATTAATGAAATAAATAATAGATAATAACCATAAAAACATAAAAAATAATGCGAAAAAAATATATATAAATGGTTTACAAAAACCCGTTTGCGAAATACTTATAGAAGATAAAGGCATTACTGTTTTGATTTTTCCACTCAATGAACTATTTGTATATTCTATCTTATCCCGATAAACATCAAAATTTGTTGTTGTATCAACTCCACATAAAGATAATAGCCAAGAAAAAAAACCACTATTACGAGCCTTTATGTGAACAATTCTGTTCTTTTCTTCATCAATTTCAAACTCTTGTAATACTAAAGCATTTCGAGATAAAAACCAAGAAGATATATGCATAAAATTTTCTCCAATTATAAATGATTAAAAAGAGAGGGTAAATTCAGTTTGAATTTACCCTCTTAAAATTGGATCCGGCAGCGAGTTATTTTCCCGGGAGGTCATCCTCCGAGTATAGTCACCGCTATCAGTCTTTACGATCGTGTTCGGGATGGGAACGAGTGGTATCCTGACGCTTGGCCACCGGAAAACTGGCGTAAACGGTTTTTCTCGTAAAATCGAAACCGTTGCGAGCAAGGAATGCTCATACGCTGAAAGCTGCACAGTAATTACAAATCGGTAACCATCAATTAAGATAGGAAAAGCCCTCGTCCGATTAGTACAGTTCGGCTGAATATGTTGCCATACTTACACCTCCTGCCTATCAACCACGTGATCTGCGTGGGGACTTACTTGATTACTCAAAGAGAGAACTCATCTTACGGTGGGCTTCGTACTTATATGCTTTCAGCACTTATCCGCTTCGAACACAGCTACTCGGCATTTACCCTTGGCAGGATAACCGATACACTGGAGGTTCGCTCTTCCCGGTCCTCTCGTACTAAGGAAGACTCCGTTCAATTCTCTTGCGCGTATACCGGATATGGACCGAACTGTCTCACGACGTTCTGAACCCAGCTCGCGTGCCGCTTTAATGGGCGAACAGCCCAACCCTTGGAACGTACTACCGCTCCAGGATGCGACGAGCCGACATCGAGGTGCCAAACCTC
>JAILHI010000069.1 GCA_024695865.1 Candidatus Gastranaerophilales bacterium | reverse complement strand
TATCATCTTGAACAATTCTTGTTGATAAACTGCTATCTGTATTAAAGAATATTCCTCTGGCTTCATTTTTACCTATTTGTTCTGTTAATTTTGTTTTTATAAAATATTCGAGATTTCTATCTTTTAAATCCGAAACTTTATTAATAATCCTTCCGTTTTGTTCAATATACTCTTTTGCTATTTCGCTTTCAAATTTACTTGATGATATGTGCCATAATGCTGCTGCATTATAACAAATGGAAGATTTTTCAAGAAAAGAAATTCCTGAATCAAAAATATCTTTTGGGGGTATTGCAACAATTTTTAAAGCATTATAAGTTAAATTTTTCTTTATATTGGCAATATTTTGCTTAACAATATATGCTTGTTTCTGTATTTCATCTATTGTTTTTTTTATTTCTCTAATAACGGGTTCTTCTCCGTATTTTTTTTGTATTTCTTGCAATTTTCGTTTTTCATTGGTTATTTCATTCAATATTTTTTCTAATTCTGCGTCATATTCATCATAATCTTCTATTGTATTAGTTTTTATTATTTTTCCTTTTAAGAGAGTAACTTTTTGTTCAAGTTCATTTGTTTTTTGTTGTAAATCTTGAAGTTCAAAATTATTATTAACATCAAGATTAGTTTTCAGATTTTTCTCAGAAATATTACTCTCGTTTTGATTAAAATTACTTTCTTTATATTCCACAGCATCACATTTGCAATTTGGATGCGGGCGGAGGGGGACATTGTCGCCCGTAAAAATCTTTCCGTCAAGACTCTTACATTCCTGACATGTGTTTTTGCCTGTTTCTGAAATCCAGATATATTTTTTATTCTTATCAAATTCTTTATCCCACGGTATCGGACATTTTGTCATTTTGTTCTTTTCCTATTTTTTTGCTATTTGCTACTTCGGCATTTTGCATACGCTCCAGCCTACACAAAATCCGCCCTCGAAAAGACGTTTTTCGTCATTGCGAAAAATGCGCCAGCATTTCGTGGCAATCCCTTTCCGAAAAATCATTCTTTTTCCAAATCTTTTTCCTTTTGAATTTTTTCAAATTCCTCGTTTGCATCGAAATCCGAGAGGTTATCGAGTTCGGCAATGGCGCTGAGCCTGCTTAACGTACCCGAAGAAATTCTTTTTACGGTATTTTCGATTAATTCGGACTTATCTTCGGGAACCGGGTTGCCCCAATCGATTTTAACTTCGTCGGTCGGGGTATGATTGAGGGCGAGGGCGCATTTTACGAGTTTTTCTATGGCGGAATTAAAGGAAACCTGTTTGATATCGTCGATTTTTGTCAGCGAATTCATAAAGATTTTTCTGAGGCTTTCGCCGGACATGTTGTTGGTGATGTCGAGTCCGTAGGCTTGCGGAGGGGTTTTTGAGAGGACGTAGAAGAAATTCATCAGAGAATTTATATGCTGGTGGACGGCATTTTCCTGCAAATCGGCGGTGATGTATTCGGCTTTAATGCCGTCTCTGCCGACGGGGATAAAATCTCTGTTCGGGAATTCCGATTTACCCGTAACGGGATTAAATTCGAGGTTTTCGTTGCTGCCTGTCATTTTGGGGTTAGCGTGGCGGTTGAGAATTTTTGAATTTTGGCTGACGGTGAGAATTAATTCTTCGACAACCGATTTAAAGCGTACGTAGTCGCTTTGACCGAAGTATCGGTTACTTTCGGAGGAATTTTTGACGGGGAAAATCAGAAAATCGTTCCAGATGTCCGAAAAATCGTCAATTTGGGGTATTTCAAGTTCTTTTTCGACATCGAGTTTTTCGTTGTAAGAGTTATTCTGATATGTCCAGAGTTCGTATTCTGTGAAGCCTTTGCGGTGTTTTTCGATTAGTTTAAAGGTTTTTGTTTTTCCGTTGACAAAGTCTGTGAGGGTGTTAATTATTATGTGTCCCGAAAGGTCGTTCAGGTTGCCTTTGTTAAAGACGGGGAACCAGCAGGACGGGGAAACGCTGGTTATTTCGACACCGTCTTTGCCGAAAACCGTTTTGAAAAGCCCGTTTCCGAAGCGGGAAACATCGACAAAGACTTCTTTCAGGACGCAGAGGAAGTTGTTTTCTTTTTCGATTTCGTTCCAAATTTTCTGGAGAGAGCCGTTAACATTGATATACAGCCCTTGGTTAGTCAGCAGATTTTTGTAAAAATCGGTCATAGCCTGAAAGAGATTTAACTCGACAAAAGTTTGTGAAACGGTTGTATCGAGGGGATATTTGGCACAAATTTTGGAATAGGTTTTGGCGAACGCCGTTTTGAAATTGCCGTCGTAGAGGTCTTGAAAGAGGTCGTAATTCAGGAGTCTTTCGACGGTTTCGTTGTCGAGGCTGAGGTTTTTGTTGTTTTGAATAATGTCAAAATTGGTAATCATTGAAAAGTCCTTATTTTAGGGATATTTACGCCGAAGTTTTTGCGGATAAATCTTTTGCCGAGGAATTAAAATCTATGTCGAGCAATTTTGCTTTACCGTTGAAAAGGTGTTGAGTATAGACTCCTTTACCCTCAAAGGTGTAGGTTGCAAAGTCGCCCTGAACGCTGTTTATGGGCATAGCGGTAACCTTTGCTTTGTAGATGCAGATATGGCAATCGCCGCCGTTGATGTCCTCGGTGCCGTCGATTTTTGCCTGAAGTTGAAAATAGGCAGGTTTGTCGCCGCTGCCGAAACTGAAGGTGGCGGTTTCGATGTTGGAAGCGGTTGCGGTTGAAACGTTTCCGCCGCTCAAAGCACTCAGAACGTCCAGACTTAACTCGGCATATTCCGAGGTAAAGGTGAGTGCTTTTACTTTTGAGGAGACGGCGAGAGTTTTTTCATCGCCTGTTAATTCTTTTTCGTCGATGTCAAAGGTGACGGAAATTTGTCTTACTCCGGGAACATCTATTGCGGTTCCTGTTGTAAAAGCGGCAGAATCGTCTTGTGTCACGGGGAAGATTTTCAAATCGTTAACACCGAGGAGAGCAGTTTTTTTTGATATAGTCATATAGTCCTTCTTTCTGATTTTTAGTAAAAATATTAAAATTACGGTTTTACACAATATTTATTTTCTCTCGCCCCTTGCGGGAGAGGGTTAGGGTGAGGGGTCAAAACATTAATAGTAGATTGGGTGAAACCCAACAAATAAAATATATCGTCATTGCAAAACGAGCGGGCAGAGTGCACTCTTCCGAACAAAACAATCCGCCCTCGCAAGACGGCATTTTGCGGCAATCCTATTACGAAAATATATCTGTCATTCTGAGGCGAAGCCGAAGAATCCAGCCGAAAATAATCAAAAGATAATTTGTTTTCAAATCTCGATTATGGCATTTCACGCAACATTTCTTTGACCGCAAAGTGTCTTGTATTTTCGGGTGAACAAAAGCCTTCATTTCGCTATCGGGCATCTTCTATGCCCTGTCGCTCCTTCAGCGTTCCCTCGTTTCACTCGGTCAGCCTTGTCAAAAACCGCTGTCTTGGATTTTGACGGTTCAAAATCTTTGCATTTCATTTCGTTTTTACTGTTCGTAAAAACTTCATTTCAGCAGATTTTTCACAGGGACAGCGTTCCCTCGTTTCACTCGGTCAGCCTTGTCAAAATCCGCTACCTTTTATGAACAATTTTCATTTCAAAGGCAAAGACATGCCTGCCGTTTTTTTCTTTTTCTTTGTAGAACGGGGGCTGAACGGGTTTTATGAGCATAAGTTTGCCGTTGACGGAGAGGGGTTTTTCATACTGTTTCGGCGGGCAGAGTTTGTCAAAAGCATTGTTGATGATGTTTTCGGCATTTTGCATAAGTTGATTTTTGACGAGAACGGAAACGGTTGTTTTTCTTGCGATATCGCTATATTCGCCGCCTTTGCAGAGCAGGATTAACTTATCCGAAATCTGCACGGAATCGTCAAAGTTAAAAGCGATATCCTTTTCGGCAGCGACGTTTTGGGCAATGAGAAAACTTTTCAAATCGTTTAAAATAGTCATGACAGATATACCTCACACAAAATTACCGAACCGTCAAAATCGTTGTAGATATTGACTTGAATAACTTTATAGTTATGGTTTTTATAGGAGATAATGTCGCCTGCGGCGATATCGGTTTCGTGGCAAAACATTCTTGCGGGCAGAAGTTTTAAAGCGGTGTTGTCTGTTTCCTGAGAGTTTTGCGCAAATTCAAATTTACATTTAACTGTTTTTATATTGTTGAAAATCGGCAGGTCATATTCGTCGGAATTTTGAACCGATTTCCATTCGACAGTATCGTTCATAAGGTGTTTAAGCATGATGTCCCCGCAATCAGTTTATGTCAAAGTTTTTTCTTGTCCATTTGGAAACGAGAGAAAAGGCGTAATCTGAGAGCAGGACGCCCGTATTTTTTCTGTCCGAGTAGGAGATTGAGGTGTTTCCGAGAGAGATTTGGGAGATACCGTTTTGTTTATTTTTTGAATGAGGGGAAGTTTCTATTAGAGCGTAGGCTTCTTCGCAGACGGCAAAGCGGATATCGTCGGGCATTTCGGGGGTAAAATTTCTCGGAAATTCAAAAATTTGGGCGGCAGATTTTTTTTCGCCGATAAAGTCGAAGTTGTTGACCTTTTTTGATGCAAAGATGAGGGCTTTTTCTTTTTTGGGGTAGGGCGCATCAAGCCAGCAGTCCGAATTTGGTCTTGCGTTAAAATAGTCCTCGGCGAACTCAAAGGTAACGAGAGTATTTTCAAAGAGGGTTAAAGTCATGGTGAGAACCTTTCAAGAAAAACGGCGGAGAGGCTCCGCCGCAGATATTGGGGGAAACAAAGCCCTTACGGGCAAACTATGGTGTAGTTTCAGTTTCTGTTGTAGTAGTTGTTGTTGTGGTTGTTGTTGATTCGACTTCGGGGGTGAGGATGGCAAACGGGTATTTTGATTGTTTGTTACGTCTGTTGACGGGGTTTGCGACCTGAACACCGAGTCTCATGACACAGCGCAGAGCGACCATATCTTGTTGGGCGAGGTTGTAAGCGATTGTGCCGTCTGTATTTTGGATAATGGCTTGGTCTAGGACTTTGTAGGTTAAATCCTGCCTGATAGAGTAAACGGCTTTTGAGAAGTCGCCTGCGACCATTAAGGCGGTTGAGGTGTCGAAGATTCCGCCGACTTCGTCGTAGGTGAGGGGTCTGCCGACGAGGGTATTCGGAGCGGCGGAGGTTAAGGACGGCATGTAGATTAACTGACCGTTGTTATCTCTGAGGCTTCTGAATTTGGCTTCGAGGGAAGAATCTGCATAGAAGCCCGTAACCTTGTAACCGCATTCTTCGACTTTAGCCATAAGTCCGTTTTCGCCTATGATATCTTCTGCGATATCGGAATTTGTGCCTGCGGCAACGTAATTACCTGCGGCGAGGGCGGCGGTGACTATTGCAGTCGGGAAAGAGGTCGGTTTATTTGTGCCGAAAAAGACGGCGGCGTCTATTGCAACACCAAAGGCTTCGGCTATCTGGGGTTTTAAAGCAGCCCAGATGTCGTAGGACGCATCGTCAATGACGGCTTCGGGGATTGGGATAATGACGGCAATTTCTTCGGCGGTGAGGGTTAGTTTGCTCCATTCTGCGTTGGAGGTTTTCTTTTGAGCGGTATCGCCGTTCAGGAAGTAGGCATTGGGCAGAGTAGCCGCAATCGGTAAGGTTTGCTGTTTTGCGCTCATGTTGGGCAAACGGCGGAAAAGTTTTAAAGCGGCTGATGAGCCGGGGAGGTTTTGGATAATTTCGTTTGAAACTTCTGTCGGGATAAGCGTTTCGGCACCCGAACGGGAGATGTATAATGCATCTTGTGTCATTTTAAAGTCCTTTCTTTTTTATCTGCCGAGGGCAGAGCGAATGTAATTGTTCATTTGTTGAGAAGCGGTATAGTTTGAGGCTTTACCGTTTTTAAAGGTGTAGCCGTGTCTTGTTTGGGGTTTTTTAAACAGGAACGGGTTATTTTGTTGGTATTCCTGTACAAATTCATCTACGTTTTGGCAATCCTCGGGAATGTCTTTTAAAACGAGAGAGGGTTTAAGACAGCCTGCTTTTTCAAGTTTGGTTATGATACTTTGGTCATAATTCTGCTTGGAAATTGAGGCATAGTCGGCTTTCAGGTTGTTAAACAACTTTTCAAGTTCGGCTTTTTCGGAATTTGAGGTATTGAGAGCGGTGCGGTATTTTGCACATTCTTTGTGAAGCCTTGCTATTTGGTTAAGTTGTTTTTCGGTTGGCTGCTGACTCACAGAGTCGGTTGTCTGTTGATTTTCTGTTTTTTCTTTCTCTGAAAGAACGGTATTTTGTTGAAAATCGTTGTTGTTTTCGGTCATAAAAACTCCTTTCCAAAGGGTTTGGATATAAGACTATTGGTAGACTAAAGTCTATCCTACTACTGTTTCACGTCATTGCGAAAAATGCGCAAGCAATTTGTGGCAATCCCGTTCGGTTTTAGGGATTATTTATTACGATAAAATCTCATTTACGGTTTTGAGCGTATCAAGTAAGTAGGGTGCAAAAAGGAACGTTTGCACCAAGACAATGTTTTTTGCCCGACGTGGCAATCCCGTTCGGTTTCGGGAATTATTTATTACGATAAAATTTTATTTACGGTTTTAAGCGTATCAAGCCCGTATTTCAGTTTTAATTCCTCTTTAAACTTTTCGTTTTCAAAGTGAAATTTATAAAACGAGATGAGGGCGAAGCAGAATTTTTTCGGTGTAGCCGACCAAAATTCCGTATCTGACCATTTGAGAAAAACTCTTGCGGTAGCGTAAATCTCGTCAAAATTGTAAAACTCGGTAGATTTTTGCGGTTGTTTAAGTTTCAGTTCGTTGTAAAGGCTTTGAACATCGGGCAAAAGGTTTTTAAAAAGCAGTTTAAACTCGGCAAATTCAGCGGTTGAGAGATTTAAGTTGTTTTTAAGCAGAGCGGAGATTTTTTTGAGCCCGATAGCGCCGTGATTTTTGTAAACACTTACTGTTAAGAGGTTTTTAAGGAAATCGGGATTGTGATTATTTTTGTTTATGAAACTGTCATAGAGTTCATAAAACCCTTTGCCCGTGAGTGTTTGGAGCAAATCAATGCTTTTGTGGTCAAAATCGCAGATGAAGACTTCATTTTTTATATGTAAAATGCAGGGGAGAGGGGACAGGTTATATTTCATAAGTAAAAATATTATATTTTTGTGTTATAAATTATATTGGTAATAATGCAGGTTAAACTTTTGGAAACTAATTTGTGTCACAGGGAAGAAAGCATAATTTTTGTAGATTATGATGCTATGCTTGAAAAGTGCGCAAAGTGTACTATGCGGCACTATGATGAAAAAGAATGTTTTAAGGGCAGGGACATTTTCTTTTGTTCAAAAAGGGAAAAGCCTTTTGGTGACAGGGTTTGTTTGTGCTGCTATGAGGATTTCAAAACGGGGATAGTTGATTTTGAGCAATATTTTATTTATGGGCTGACGGGTCATAAAGAAAAAATCTCTTGATTGTTTTTTGTCGTTTTTCACCCAACCTGTAATATGCCGTCATTGCGAGAAATGCGCAAGCATTTTGTGGCAATCCTGTCACAAAATACATCTGTCATTCTGAGGCGAAGACGAAGAATCCAGCCGTATAATAATCAAGAAATTTATTACTTTCAAATCTCAATTACGGCATTTAACGCAACATTTCTTTGACCGCAAAGTTTGTAGGGTGCGAAAAGCGAATTTTGACAAAGCTGACCGAGTGAAACGAGGAAACGCTGTCCCTGTGAAAAATCTGACGAAATGGAAGTTTTTACGAGTAGTAAAAACGAAATGAAGTGAAAGATTTTGAACCGTCAAAATTCAAGACGGCATAGCATTTGCACCAAAAAACTGCTAAACCTTTTCCTGTTTTTTCTGTGAGCAGGTAGGGTAGACTTTAGACTACCGAAAAACTGAGCCCGAATGGGCGAAGAATTCCGTTCCTAAAAAGGTTACGTCATTGCGAGCGAAGCGTGGCAAGCCCGTTCCGACACTATCTTGCCCCGTCAGGCTTTACATGCCCAAAATCGTCTGTCTGAGGTTAGAGTTATTACATTTGATATTTTCGACCGAAATACCTGCGAGGACATCTTTGTTATCGATGAGATATTTTCTGACATCTTTTGAATCCCATGCTTTGACATTAAAATTGTTGATAACAAAATTTTTTTGATAGTTGTTATCAAGCGAAGCGGTTTCGGCGGGGCTTAAAACTTTTTCGCCGCCTTTCAGAACGGAGAGATATTCTTTTGTGTTGGGGAGCGGGATATTTCCTGTTCCGTTCGGGACAAGACCGCCAGAGTGGTGAGAGCCGAAAAGGTTTTTGAGAAAATCAAAGGTAAAATTCAGCCCTGTGGAAACGGCATTTCCCGAAAAAGAGGTCAGGTTGGAAATCACGGAAAAAGCCTGCTGTTCGGCGGTTGAGGACAGAAGTTTGTTTATAACCGCAGAGGAGAGCGCTTTAAAGAGAGTTTGCTGAAGATCAGCGAGCATATGTTTCATAACGGTATCAAAATCTTCGGTTCCGTCGATTAGTTTTGCAATGGCAGCGGCAAAGGAGTCGGTGATATCTTTAGCATGTTCGGAAACCTTTAAGGAAAGCCCGTCCGCCTCTTTGTAGGCGGAAAGAATACTCATTGCGGCATTTTGTTTTTCGGGGTCTGAAATGTTTTGTTTTATTGCATTTTCGGTATTTTGGAAATATAAAAGCCTTTCAATGTTTTTCTGCATTAACTCAAGTTCCTTTTGGTAGGGTGAGTTTGCAAAATTATCGTCAAATTTGAGAGTAATGGTCTGTTCGGGCTTGTTCCGAAAGTTTTGTTTAAGGGCTTTAATTTCTTTGTTGAAATCTTTTTTGAGGTTATCAAAGTATTTTTTTATATCGTCAGTATTCATAAAAACCTTTCATTTTTTCAACCGTCATTGCGGAACGAGCGAGCAGAGTGCGAAATAAGTACGAACGGCGGCGAGGAGACGGCGGCAGTACTTATGTAGGCACGTTTATTGCGAGCGAAGTGAATTTAGCGCAGCATTTCGTGGCAATCCCTGTAAATTAAAATCATCAAAAATTGATTTTTTAATCGCAAATTTTTCCGTCGTTCCATCTCATTATTGGCTTATTATTCTTTTTCGTACCCATTCTTTTTTCTTTTCTTTCGAGGAAAAGAAAAAAGAACGTGTACCCCAAGAAAAAAGAAAACACGATTCCTGCGGAATGCCCCTACTCACTTCGTTCGTATTTGAACCCCGAAATCGGGGTTCCTCGTTTCACTCGGTCAGAGTTGCAAAGTGCAAATTGAATTTGATTTTCGTGGCAATCCAGTTAAAAGTCGGCGGATTGTTTTCCGGACTGCCACGTCGTTACACTCCTCGCAGTGACGTGCTTTTTTCAATCGTCATTGCAGAACGGGCGAGCAAAGGGGCAGGGTGAGGTGGCACCCGCCGTCAGTCCCCGTTATCCTCATTCTCCTCATCATCACAATCGTCAGCCATTTTTTCGAGGCTTGCGAGGTAGGCTTTCTGGACTTCAAGCGGGAACATGCCGTCATTTTTGGCATCTTTTGAACTGCTGCTCATTGCTTTTCGTTCTTCCGGTGTGGCAAGAATTTTATAAAGAGCGATTTGCAGGGTTGGGGTAGAACTTTCATACCATTTTGCCCGAAGTTTTTGTTTAATCATCGAGCGGTTATTTTCGATGGCTTCTTTTACGGCATCGGACTTGTCGAGTCCGTAAACGTAAAAAGTCGATTTTGAAAAGGGCAAAAGGGCGATTAAATCACTAATAAACAGAAGTTTATAGTCGCTGATTAAGGTCAGACATTCGTTTACAAGTTTTTTGTATTGAGTTTTTGAGATTGGTAATTTTTTCTTTTTATCGCTCATAAAAATCCTCAAATTAGTTAATTTTTACGTCATTGCAGACAGAAGTCAAAATATATCGTCATTGCGAGAAAATCTTTGATTTTCGTGGCAATCCCGTTGTGAAAACACATTAACCCCGCAGTTTTTTCTCAAATTTTATAATAATAAGTGGTAACTTCGCCCAAAACCTCTGTTTTGTTGTTAAAATTCTTTTTAAGTTGAAGAAAAATCGGCTGATTGTTTTCATCGAGGCGTTTTGTTTTTCTGAAATCACCGAAGTAAAAGTTTTCCGAGGTTTTTGAACCTGTTAAGCAGGTCTGTTTCAAAAAGCGGTTACGCTGGGCAACGGCTTTTTCGTAAGCCCGCAGGGCTTTTATACCTCTGCGTTCTTTGACGGTTATTTCGTAATTTTTATCCTGTTCGATTAATCTTGAAACTCTGGTGCTGCAATTCGGGCAAAACCCAAATTCAAGACATCTGTATAATTTGTCTTTTTTCGGCAGAACAACTTTTTCGGCAGCGAAAAACTGTCTGCCGCAGCATAACAACATAAAAACCCCTCCTTCAAAAATGTTTTTTCAGTAATCACGCCTGAAAAGGACTTATGTGAAACTTTGAAAACCAAAGGCTATTTTTAATATAACAAGTGTTTTTGACTTATGCAACCTGACGGTATAACAGATATAAAATATATAACGTGTAAAATACTTTGTAAAAAAAATGTTACATTTGCCGTTTTGGTTATACGGGTAAAAGCCTTATTTTGACGACATTTGAGGTGTTTTTGGTTTTACTCTGTCAGGAAAGCGTATAAATTCTGCTTTTTAAAAATGAACTTTTTTTCTTTTAAATCGTTTTATAGAATGTAAAGGAAATAATATGGATAAAAAATGTAATAAATACGAAGCATATTATACGTTTGCGGACGAAGCAACTTTTTCGGAGCATTTGCGAGAATGTGAAGATTGCAGAAACGAATTTGAAAAAGAACAGCGTCTTTCCGAACTTATAAAAGATGCTTCGGGCGAATACCGCCGTCTTGAGCAGAAAAAGAAAACGAAGAATGCGCTCATGAAGACAGCCTGCGCACTGTTGATTTTCTCGACAATCGGCTTGTATTCGGGCTTTCAGGTACAGAAAAACTGCAAGTACCGGCAATTTATGAAATCGAACACGGAAGTTTCCGTTATTGCACAAGAGGGGCTTCCTGTCGATGATATGGGATTTTTCGACTACAATTGAGGTTTTTCTGACTTGAAAGAAATTATAAATCAATATTCAAAAAACGTAAGAGCGATAATAAAAAAAATAACAGGTACTTCCAACGAGGATTTGGAGCAGGAAGTATATCTGAAAACGTGGAAAAACAGAGAAAAATATCAGGAAAAAGGCAAATTTTATCAATGGATTAACACAATAACATCAAATCTTTGCAGGGACTATCTGAAAAAGGCTGAAAACAGAAAGGAGAAAACAACTTTAACCGAAGAAATATCAAACAGTTTGCCCTCTTTAAAGGATAACGTTGAGGATATTTTCGAGGCAAAATTAAGAAGAAAAAGAACGGCGGAAGCGATAATGGAACTGCCGCCAAAGATGAGAGAGGTAATAGTTCTCTATGAAATAGAGGGCATGGATTATAAGGAGATAGCGGAAAACCTTCACTGTCCGACGGGAACCGTCAAGTCCAGACTCTATAAAGCCCGTCAGGAACTTATGAAAAAACTTTCAGATTACATCTAGAAAAATTTTACAAGGTATAAGATAAAAAGAAAGAAAGGTAAAATTATGAAGAAATCAGTAATTTTAACGTCACTTTTGGCTGTAATGTTAATGTTCAATACGGCTGTTTATGCAGAGGACAGCAAGACCGTACAGCCTGCGCCCGAAAAGGCACCGATTACAAAAACTTTCCCGAAACTTTATGACAAGGACGGTAACGAACTCAAAGCACCCCCGAAACCGGGAGAAGCAGTGTATGATAAAGACGGAAACAAACTTCCGCCCCCGCCCTGCTGCAAAAAGCCCATGCCGAAAGGCCCCGAACTTAATCTGACGGATAAGCAGAAGGCAAAGGCTGACAAAATCAGAGAAGAATCCAAAAAAAAGATGAAGCCCATCAGACGTGAAATTCACAATATTAAGAACGAAATCTGGGAAATTAAAGAAGATGACTCTCTGACGATGGAGCAGCAGCAGGAAAAGATAGTTCCTCTTATGAAAAAGATTGAGGACTTGCGTTCACAGGCAAATGCTATTCGTCAGGAAGATATGAAGCAGTTTGAAAAGATTTTGACGAAAGATCAGAAGAAGGTTCTTGACGAGTTCAAGAAAACTCATAAACCGCCCCAGAAACCGTGTCCGATACGTCATCCCCACCACATGGATTAACGGTTGAAAAGCATGCTATGTTGTCATTTTGAGAGATTTTTCTCTCAGAATGACAATTTTTTATGTTATTTTTATCGGGTTTCATTCAGCCTGCAAACTAAAAAATATATTTTTTAGTTTAAATACGAACGAAGTGAGTCGGAGCCTTCCGCAGGAATCGTGTTTTCTGTCTTGGTTTTTGTTTCACAAAAAGCACCTGTTTACTGTCTTGACCTGTTCGCAATAAACGGCGTTACGGTCTTGCTCCTCGCAAGCCCTTCAGCCTCTGCTCACAGGTCGCTTCACTGCGTTGCCGTTCACTTTGCTTTTTGCTACTTCGGACTTCGT
>JAILHI010000060.1 GCA_024695865.1 Candidatus Gastranaerophilales bacterium | reverse complement strand
CCCAATATAAGTCCGACAATTATAAATATTATTGCATTGATTATCCAATTTAATTCTTTTATTTTTAATTTCTCCTTATAATGCTATTCTAAACAGTTACTTATTTTTAAAATAACATGACAGTATGTCATATACGGACATAAATTTGGCACAAATTTTTATTGCTATTTTAGTATTACACAACGAGAAATTATTACAAATTTTTATTTTTAGGCTTATGCTCAATCAATCCTTTGTATATATAATTTTTCCCTACATATTTGTATTTTCCACATTCTAAAAATAAAAAATAATGAGGTTGTTTGTCATAATTTATTCCGTTATTTTTTCTGTTATAACAATAATCTGACGGAATATAACTATCTCTTGACCTTTTGTATTTTTTACTTAATTCAGTTTTGAACCACTTCGTAGAAAATTCATAATTTATTGGCATTGATAATAAAAATTGTTCTATTTCATTAATAACAGTCATAAACAACATACTCCTTTATATATTTCTAATTAAGTTGTAGGGTGCAAAAAGGAACGTTTGCACCAATCTGCAATTTTCACAAATATATTTTTATTATTATCTTGATTATTTTCAGTCATATTTTCTCCTATATACCTTCACGAACTCAATTATAAAGGTATGTAGTCAGTATAGGCAACAATGTTACTGCCCTTAATGTGATATTATTCACTTTGGTTACCTTAGATTTTACTTTTTAACACATATCGTGTTTTTGTACTCCCAAATTTTTATTAAAATAATAATAAAAATTTTGATTTGTACATCATAAAGCATGATAGCAGGTAGGGTGCAAAAAGCGGATTTTGTCAAGGCTGACCGAGTGAAACGAGGGAATGCCGTCCCTGTGAAAAATCTGCTGAAATGAAGTTTTTACGAACAGTAAAAACGAAATGGAATGCAAAGATTTTGAACCGTCAAAATCCAAGACGGCAAGCGTTTGCACCGAAAAGGATTGCCACGTTGCAATCAAAATCACTACGCTCGCAATAAACGGCGTTACGGGCAAGGCTCATCGCAAGCCACCTCTTGCAAAAAACATTCACTGGATGTTTTTTGCTGCGGCAGAGTAGCTTCTGCTCGCTCGTTCCTCGCAATGACGTCATATTGTAGATTGGGTGAAACCCGACAAGAACCGACATTTTTTGCAAAACTAAAAATTCTCAATAAAAAACAGACCGCAAGATACGGTCTGTTTATCTATATATATAAATATTATTTTATTTTTAATACAAACGGTTTTTCTGTCCAGACCAAAGTTTTGTTTGTCGGTTTATAAAAAGGATTTGTCATGCACTTATTTTCATTTGCAAATTTGTCAAGTTTACGAACCGAATTTTTAATTTCATTAAAAATTTTAAACATACAACCTCACGCTTTCACTACAATTTTATTAAAACATATTTTTTATTGTAAAAACATCGATAAAAAGGTTTATTTTTTGCTATAATCTACATGGTTGATACACACAAAAGTATAATTACAATGAAAAGAATTTTAGTGGTAGATGATACTCCGGGGTGGCTTCAGTTTAATACAGCCGCTTTGGAAAAGATATTTGATAAAGACGACATTTGTGTTGAAACGGCTGTTTCCGCAAAAGACGGTTACGACAAAGTTCTTTTTAATGTAAAAACCCCTTATGATTTAATCATAACCGATTTGCAGATGGAAAGTGATTATGCCCCGATGATTGCGGGCGAGTGGTTTATAAGACAGGTTAAGACTTTTCCGTCTTACCTGAACACAAAAATTCTCATTGTATCTGCGATGTATAATATTGAAATGACGGCTGATTTGCTCGGTGTTGACTTCTTGTCAAAAAGAATGTTGATTGGGGGCGGAGAACTTCCGTTGAAGTTAAAACTTGAAGAAATGGGGATAATAAAGGAATAAGATATGTATATTTTTCTATGTGCTGTTTTGTTATTGGTCTTGGGATATATTTTTTACGGAAAATTTGTTGAAAAAGTTTTCGGAATTATGCCCGAAAAAGCCACACCTGCGATAAAATACAGTGACGGGGTGGATTTTGTGGCTTTACCCGTATGGAAAGTTTTTCTTATCCAGTTTTTAAATATTGCAGGATTAGGGCCTGTCTTTGGTGCGGTTTTAGGTGCTGTTTACGGCCCTGTTGCTCTTTTGTGGATTGTCTTCGGCTCGATTTTTGCGGGCGGTGTCCACGATTATATGACGGGTATGTTTTCCGTTAGATTTAAGGGCAAAACCATGGACTTTATGGTTAAAAAACTTTTACACAAAAAATTGAGTGTTCTTTTTGCCTTATTTTTAGCGTTAATATTGGTTTTAGTCGGAGCGGTTTTTGCGCTTAATCCTGCCAAAATGCTTGCGGATATTTTTAATATGCCGCTTGTTCTCTGGTGTTGTATAATTTTCGGTTATTACTTTCTTACAACGGTTTTGCCCGTAGATAAAGTAATCGGAAAATTTTATCCGTTTTTTGCGGCTTTGTTAATCGGTGTAACCATTGCGCTGCTTGTTTGTTTGTTCGGAATGGGCAGAGAATGGTTTGCAGAACCAACCTTTGCAAATTTACACCCCGCAAACAAGCCTATTTTCCCGCTAATGTTTATAACGATTGCCTGCGGTGCTTTAAGCGGTTTTCACTCAACGCAGTCGCCGATTATGGCAAGATGTCTTACAAATGAAAAAGACGGCAGGGTTGTTTTTTACGGCACAATGATTTTAGAGGGTTTTATTGCTCTTGTCTGGGCTACTCTCGGAATTGCCTTTTATCAAAATCAGGGTATTTATTATGAAACAGTTACAAAACTCGGTCAAGGCGGGGTTATCGGTCAGATTTCGACAAACCTGTTAGGTCATATCGGCGGTATTTTAACCATTCTTTCCGTTGTTGTTTTGTCCGTAACTTCGGGCGATACGGCATTTCGTTCCGCAAGACTTACACTTGCAGAGGTCTTTAAAATCAATCAGAAGAATCTTCTCAAAAGATTTGTTTTAAGCGCCTGCATTTTGTCTGTCGGAATTTTCTTTACTATGGTTGACATAACGACTTTGTGGATGTATTTCGGCTGGACAAACCAGACGCTTGCAATGATTTCGCTCTGGACGGCAAGTATCTGGCTTAAAAAGAAAAATAAATGTTATCTGATAACTTTGCTTCCCGCTTTATTTATGACAATGGTGTCTTTGACATACATTTTAAGCGATAAAATCGGGTTCAGAATTGACTTGTTCGTGGCAAAAATCATTTCTGTTGTAATTGCGGCGGGATTTTTGGCATTGTTTTTCGTTAAAACGAAAACGACAAAAAACAAAAGCAATGATAATGTTTAGAGATTTTCTGATACAATAGAAAAAAAAGGAGATATTAATGGAAAGAATAGCAAGTTTCAGCGTTAACCACGATGTCCTTGAAAAAGGTTTATATATTTCAAGAATTGACGGAGATATAGTAACTTACGATATCAGAATGAAAAAACCCAACAATCCCGAAAACGATTACCTTGAAAACGGCACAATGCACACTTTTGAGCATTTGTTTGCAACTTACGTCAGAAATACAAAATATTCCGAAAATATAATTTATGTAGGGCCTATGGGTTGCAGAACGGGCTTTTATTTTTTGGTCAGAGATAAAATCAGCCATAAGGAAGTTATCAAATTATTGCAGGATACTTTTGCTTTTATTGCCGATTTCGAGGGCAAAATTCCAGGAACGAACAGGGAAGAATGCGGAAATTATAAGGAACACAATCTTCAGGGTGCAAAAGATACCGCAAAATACATGGTTAAAGTGCTTGAAAATTGGACAGAGGAGAAAATGATTTATGCAAAGTAACGGTTTAATCGCAATTATAGGCGCAATGGATTGCGAAGTTGAACTTTTAAAGAAAATTCTTGAAAATGCGGAAGAAATTCAGGCAGGCAGATTTTCGATATTAAAAGGAAAAATCGGAAAACACGAAGTTGTCGTTGCAAAAAGCGGTGTCGGCAAAGTTTGTGCCGCAAGTTGTACGCAGTTTTTGGTTGATAAATTTTCTCCCGAATGTATTATAAATACGGGTATTGCGGGCGGAACATCGGAAGTTCTGTCTGTCGGAGATGTAGTTATTGCAACGGATTTGGTTCAGCATGATTTTGATGCATCTGACTTGGGCTACGCAAAAGGCTATATGTGTAACGGGATAGAACCGAATAAACCGACAGTTTATCATGCGGACAAAAACCTTATTGAAGCCTTTGAAAAATCGGCGGAAAAATGTTTTGACAAGAAGAAACTTCATAAGGGAAGAATTGCATCGGGCGATATGTTTGTCGGAAACGCAGCAAAGAAGATGCAGATAAAAGAGTTGTTTAATACGACGGCAGTTGAAATGGAAGGTGCGGCAATTGCACAGGCTGCTTATCTCAACAATACACCGTTTTTGATTGTACGTGCAATTTCAGACCTCGCAGACGGTACAGCCGCAGGCTCGCTTGAAGAATTTGAATACAAATCCGCACAAATAACATCTTCTATTCTCCATTCAATGCTCACGGAAGAAATTTAGAATGTTCAGTTTGCGAAAAATCGGCAGAGGGCTTGTATTACCTCACAAAAAAATTGAACGGTATATCGATATTTTTTACAAAAAAATATCGGCAAAATCTGATGAACCAATATTGGATTTCGGCTCGGGAACTCTGTTTTGGAGTGAAAAATTTGCGGAAAAATATCAAAAGAAAGTTTTTTCCGTTGATACGCTTTACGAAAAGAAAAAACCGACTTTAAAGACGGAAAAAATAAGTCTTTTTGACAATATCGGTAAAATGCCCGAAGATGCCCGTTTTTCAATGATTTTCACCTGCGATGTGCTTCATCATATCAAGCCCGAAATCAGAAAAGAGATTTTAGACAGATTTATCCAAACATCAAAATTAATTGTCATAAAAGATATCGAGGCGGAAGATTTTTGCGGAAATTTGCAAAATAAAATTCATGATTTTGTCATAAACGGCGAAAAAGTTTATGATATTTACAGCAAAGATTTAAGATTGTATTTTAAAGAGGCAGGCTTTAAAGTCAGAATTTTTCAGATGAAAAAACTCGGTTATCCTCACTTTTTGCTTGTTGCTTACAAATAAAGGAGAAAAAATGAAATTTCATACAAAGTATTTATGGGTGCATACAAAAAATATCCACGATTACATTAATATTACCCGTGATGTAGAAGAAGCAATGCTTGAAAGCGGAATAAAAGAGGGCATGATTTTGGTCAGCGCAATGCACATAACGGCGGGCATTTACGTAAACGATGCCGAAAGCGGACTCATTCACGATATTGAACAGTGGCTCGAACAGGTAGCACCTTATAATATTAATTACAAACATCATCAGACGGGCGAAACAAACGGCGATGCGCATTTAAAGAGTCTTGTTATCGGACACGAAATTATTGTTCCCGTTACCAACGGCAGACTCGATTTCGGAACATGGCAGCAAATTTATTATGCGGAATTTGACGGTCAGAGAGATAAACGTATTTTGATAAAAGTTATGGGTGAATAATGATAAAAACTCTTGAAAAAATCCAGTCAAAAAACGGAAAAGACATAGAACTTCTTGAAATCAGCCCCGAAAAAGACGGAAAGAACGTTTTGATAATCGGTGTTTTTCACGGCGACGAGCCGCAGGGCGAGGTTTTGATAAGAAAATTTTTGGAAGAAAGAAAAACACTGCCAAAAAACAGGTTATTAATTATTCCCTGTTTAAATCCCGACGGAAAGGAACTGAATACAAGACAAAATGCCAACGGGATTGATTTGAACAGAAATTTTCCGACAAAAAACCACATAATTACCGACGATGAACATTATTTTGGCGGAAAAACCCCCGCAAGTGAGGTTGAAACTCGCTTTATGATAAAAATTATTGAGGAATATAAGCCCGATTTTATCCTTTCTCTGCATGCGCCCTATCGTGTTGTAAATTACGACGGCGATGCAAAACAGCAGGCAGAGGAAATATCAAAACTCACGGGCTATCCCGTTGAGGAGGATATCGGATACGCAACCCCCGGAAGTTTCGGAACTTATGCGGGCAAGGAAAGACAAATTCCGACCATAACCCTTGAACTGCCCGAAGATAAAACGGACGGGGACTTGTGGCGGGAAGTTAAATCGGTTTTTGACTACTGCGCAGACGAAGTGTAGGACAGGTCAAGACCGTTCGATATAACAACAAAAAACGATAACTGCCGTCTTTGCGAGGAGTGAAACGACGAAGCAAGCCCTGAAACCGAACGGGATTGCCACGAAATGCTTTCGCATTTCTCGCAATGACGTAATGTCTGTCATTCTGAGGGCAACGCCCGAAGAATCCAGCCGAACAAAATCTCAATATTTTGGTGCAAACGCTATCGCTTTTTGCACCCTACTTTCTGTTCGGGGTGACAGAGTGTAGGTTGGGTGAAACCCGACAATACAACGTCTTTGCGAGGAGTGAAACGACGAAGCAATCCCTGAAACCGAACGGGATTGCCACGAAATGCTTTCGCATTTCTCGCAATGACGTAAATGTCTGTCATTCCGAACTTGTTTCGGAATCTGTCGAGTTGCAGGGTAGACTTTAGTCTGCCAAAAATCTAATATAACAATTTGTAAAAATAAAAATTTGACATCCAAAACCAATAACTATAACCTTTTTAATAGAATAGAATAGATGGAAAACTATATCTTAATTTTGGAAAAATTTATGTAATAATAAATATGTATTTTACTTTGGAGTAAATGTATGGCAAATATCAAAAATTTTTTATATAAAATTTATGACTTGATTTTAAATAACCCATTTTGTTCGGCACTAATTTTATTTATCTGTTTGTTGCTGAAATTAAATTTGCACATTATCCTTATTATAACATTTGCAATAGCCGTATTGGCGGTTTTATCCTTTAATAAACGTTTTTCCTTTCTGCAAAGTTTCCTTTTTATATTCTGTTATCTTGTATTTGAAATTCTTGTTATTTTCTTTGTTATGAAAAATAAAATGTTTGCTTCGCTGACATTAATTTATCAGGGGATTTTTATTCTGCTTGCAATATTGTTAAGGGCTTTGTCCGTTTTTCTGACGTATTATTTAACAAATATTATTTTGTTCAAAATTCTTAACAGTGAAAAGATTAAAAACAGCACACAAAATTTTGTAAAATTTTTCCGACAGGACTCGTTTGTTTTAATTTTACCTGCCGTATTACTTGTGTGTTCTTCTCTGCATTATTCCGTAAAATATTTTCTGACCGTTCCTGTTAAGGTATCTTCTTTTACTGAGTTAAAAGAAAATTATAATTTCGGTTTTAACAATGGAATATATCCGCTAAAAGACGATAAATTGTGTTTTAAGAAACATAATCAGATTATTGTTTATGATTTAAAAAATCATGAAGTTTATGACAGTTTTACAATTTTGGATTTTAATAACATATTTTTGGAAAATACTGTAATAAAAGTCAGAACGGAAAACAGAATATTTCCTCTTTCAAACGGAAATATATTAATACAGCAAAATTATCTGCCCGAAAAAAGAAAAGATTATGATTATACTTCAAAAACCTATATTAAAATTTATTCCCCTAAAAAAGGAGAAATTTCATCTCTTGAAATACCTTTTGTTTCCACTTTTGTATCTTTAACAGAGTTGCCTGACAACAAAATATTATTTATCGGGAATAAAACTAATCAGACATTTATTTATGATATCAACAATAATACCTATTACCGCTCGGCAGACATGAATTATGAAAGAAGCGGAGCATCGGCAATAACTTTGAATGACGGACGGGTTTTTGTATTCAGCGGACAAAGTTATCCGAATAATTGCGCCGAAATATATGATGTTAAAAAAGATACTTTTGAAAGAATACCGTTAAATTTTAAAGTCCATAAATATATTAATACGGTAAAATTATCAAAACTGAAGGACGGTCGGATACTGATACAATGTGAAAAAGCAATGGAAAATGAAAACGACGGAATAGGAAACAGTCATGGCTTCAGAACTTCTGACGGCAATTTTGTTACAGTCTATCCCGTACCTTGTCTGACAATCTTTAATCCTCAGGATAATAGTTTTGAAGAAATTGATATTAATAAAAACAGTAATAAAATCAGAATAGAATATGATACCGCTGTTCTCAAAAACGGCAATATCATTATTGTCGGCGGGGGCTATATAGATAAAAACACTCACAAGAAACGAAACAGAATGAAAAACACAAAGGACATTCTTGTTTACAATCCTCAAAAACATACAATTAAAAAGACCTTTAGAGATTTAAAATATGACCGTTACGGAAAAAATATACTAACGGTTTTAAATGACGGTACAGTATTGGTTACGGGCAATATTTATGATATACCGAATCAAAATAATCAAATTGAGGCTTTGAACTTTTAAAAATGTTTGTCGGTTGAGTTAAAATCCTATAAAAAACAACAACTGCCGTCTTTGCGAGGCTTGTCCGAAGCAATCTCTGAAACCGAATGGGATTGCCACGATGCTAAAGCCTCTCGCAATGACGTAATGTCTGTCATTCCGAACTTGTTTCGGAATCTGTCGAGTTGTAGTAGGTAGGGTGCAAAAAGGAACGTTTGCACCAAATAAAAAAGACGGTATTGCTACCGTCTTTTTTTGAATTATTGAAATTCTGATTATTATTTTGAAGCGCCTGCTTTTTCGATGATTTCTTTTTCAACGTTAGCAGGAACCTGTTCATATTTCTTGAATTCCATTGAGAAGGTACCACGTCCCTGAGTATTTGAACGTAAGTCTGTTGCGTAACCGAACATATTTGCGAGCGGAACTGTTGCTCTTACAATTACGTTACCTGTGTTACCAACAGGCTCCTGACCTTCAACACGTCCACGACGTCTTGAAATATCACCGATGATAGTACCCGTAAATTCATCGGGGATTTCGATTTCAACCTTCATCATAGGTTCGAGGATACAAGGTCTTGCTTTGCGGCAGCCTTCTTTAATAGCCATAGAACCTGCGATTTTGAATGCCATTTCTGATGAGTCGACTTCGTGGTATGAACCGTCGTAAAGTTCAACTTTAACGTCAATCATCGGATAGCCTGCCAAGATACCGCCTTCGAGGGCTTCTTCCATACCTTTTCTTGCAGGTTCGATGTATTCTTTCGGAATAGCACCACCGACGATTTTGTTTTCAAATACAAAACCGGCATTTTCTTCTGCAGGAGAAATTTTGATTTTAACGTGACCGTATTGACCTTTACCACCTGATTGACGAGCAAACTTGGAGTCTTGGTCTGCGTTGCCGAGAATTGTTTCTCTGTATGCAACCTGCGGTTTACCTACGTTAGCATCAACCTTGAATTCTCTTAAAAGACGGTCAACAATGATATCAAGGTGAAGTTCGCCCATACCTGAAATAATTGTCTGACCTGTTTCTGTATCTGATTTAACCTTAAAGGACGGGTCTTCTTCAGCAAGTTTCTGAAGTGCGATACCCATTTTATCCTGGTCTGCTTTTGTTTTAGGTTCAATAGCAACCGAGATAACAGGTTCGGGGAATTCCATTTTTTCAAGAATGATAGGTGATTTTTCATCACAGAGAGTATCACCTGTCGTTGTGTCTTTCAAACCGACAGCCGCACAAATGTCGCCTGCAAATACTTCCTGAATTTCGTTTCTCTGGTCTGCGTACATCTGAACAAGTCTTGAAATACGTTCTTTTTTGCCGTTTGTAGCGTTCAAAACGTAAGAACCTGATGTTAACTTACCTGAGTAAACACGTAAGAATGTCAAACGACCTACGAAGGGGTCTGTCATAACTTTGAAAGCCAAAGCGGAGAACGGTTCATCGTCTGATGAGTGTCTTTCAACTTTTGTTCCGTCTTCAAGTTCACCTTCGATTGCTTTAACATCAATAGGTGACGGCATGTAGTCGATAACTGCGTCTAACATCAACTGAACACCTTTGTTCTTAAATGCTGTACCGCAGGTTACGGGAACGATTAAGTTGTTGCAGACTGCTTTTCTTAATGCTGCTTTTAATTCTTCAACCGTCGGTTCTTCACCTTCCAGAAACTTCATCATCAAATCGTCATCTGTTTCAGAGATTTTTTCAACCATGTCTGCTCTGTACTGCTGAGCCTTTTCGAGCAATTCTGCAGGAATTTCTTCATCTCTGATATCTGTACCGAGGTCGTTTGTATAAATTTCTGCTCTCATCTTCATTAAATCGATAAGACCCGTGAATTTATCTTCAGCGCCGATAGGAAGTTGAATGGGAACAGCGTTTGCACCCAAACGGTTTTTGATTTGGTCAACTACTCTGTAGAAATCAGCACCCGTTCTGTCCATTTTGTTAACGAAAACCATACGGGGAACTTCATAGCGGTTAGCCTGTCTCCATACTGTTTCTGATTGTGATTGAACGCCGCCTACCGCACAGAATACGGCAACAACACCGTCCAATACACGAAGTGAACGTTCTACTTCAACCGTAAAGTCAACGTGACCGGGGGTATCGATAATGTTTACCTGATGACCTTTCCATTGCGCCGTTACTGCTGCGGATTGAATAGTAATACCACGTTCTCTTTCCTGATCCATGAAGTCTGTTACGGCTGCACCGTCGTGAACTTCACCGATTTTGTGAGTTTTACCTGTGTAAAACAAAATACGTTCGGTAGTTGTCGTTTTACCAGCATCGATGTGTGCTGCAATACCGAAGTTTCTGATTTTCTCTAATGGTACTTGTCTTGGCATTTTTGTTTTCCTTTTGTTTTTACTGATATTATTAATTAAATATATTTACTCTTATGTAAAAATTTTCACATAAAAATAAAAAAAAACCAAATAAAATATTATAAACATGTTACATAACTTTTATGCACAAAAAAAGAGGTGCCGAAACACCCCTTTTTTTATTTTTTAAAAATCGGATTACTTCTGCATTTTGGCATCAAGCATTTCTTTAATACCGTCAACGGAAGAAAGAACGCCTGTTGCTTCGTAAGGCATGTAAATAACTTTGTTGTTTTGTCCTGCAACCATTTCTTTGAGAGTATCAAGATATCTTACAGCAATAAGATATTTATCGGGCTGACCATGACCTGCGATTGCATCAATAATGAGTTGAATTGCTTTCTTTTCTGCTTCAGCCTGTAAGATTCTTGCATCTGCAAGACCTTCTGCCGTTAATACGGCAGCCTGTTTTTCACCCTCTGCCTTGTTGATTGCGGCTTCTTTCATACCTTCTGCTTCAAGGATTGCTGCTTTTTTAAGACCTTCCGCTTCCAAAATAGCCGCACGTCTGTCTCTTTCCGCTTTCATCTGCTTTTCCATTGATGCCTGAATGTCTGCGGGCGGGATAACGTCCTGAAGTTCAACACGGTTGACTTTTACACCCCATTTGTTTGATGCTTCGTCAAGAATTAATCTCAATTTGTGGTTGATGGTGTCTCTTGATACCAAAACTTCGTCCAAATCAAGTTCACCGATGATGTTTCTGAGTGTCGTCTGCGTTAATTTTTCAATAGCCTCGGGAAGATTTTGGATTTCGTAAACCGCACTTTTCGGATTAACAATCTGGAAATAAATCAAAGCATTTATGCCGATTGAAACGTTATCTTTTGTGATTACGTTTTGTCTCGGAAAATCGTAAACCGATTCTCTGAGGTCAATTCTGTCACGTGAAGTGTAAAAAGAATATGAACGACCGTCTGCGAGTGTTTGAATTTGTTTCCACGCAATTGAACGGGGTACGTCGATTAACGGGATAATAAACTGAAAGCCCGATTCCAAAACTCTGTCAAATTTTCCGAGTCTTTCAATAATCATAACTTCTGCCTGCTGAACGATTTTTATCGATTTCAGACAGAAAATAACTGCAAAAACGGCAATAAATACTAAAAATATATAACCCATTTAATTCTCCTTTACTTTTTCTACCGTAAAAATGATACTGTCAACGGAAATTATTTTCACCTGTTCGCCTGCATTTACGACTTCATCTTGTGAAGTTTGGTCGAGTTTTGCCTGCCATTCTTCACCGTATATGGAAACTCTGCCGTCGTCTTTCGTTACATTGGTGATAACCTTTGCGGTTTTGCCGATATATTTGTCGTCCATACCCGTCTGTTCTTTTTTGTTTTGCATTTTACCGAGCAAAATCGGTCTTATTAAGCCGATTGTGGCTATTGAAATTATCAGGAATACAAAGGTAATTACGGTACCCGAGTATCCGCAGTAGGCGATGAAGGCGGAAACCGCAGCCGCAATTGATAAATTGATGAAAAATAACGTCGGGGTAAACATTTCCATGATTAAAAATGCTACCGAAATAATCAGTAAAATTAACCACAAGTTCATAACAATCTCCTTTATGTTCGCATTATAACAAGAACAGACGATTTCTTCAATAGTATTGTAATTATAATTTTGTTGGGTTTTCCAACCTGCAATATGTCGTCATTGCGAAGAACGAGCGAGCAGAGGCTACTCTGCCGCAGCAAAAACACCCTGTGAATGTTTTTTGCAAGAGGTTGATGGCGATGAGCCTTGCCCGTAACGCCATTTATTGCGAGCGAAGTGATTTTGATTTTGTGGCAATCCCGTTCCGAAAACATTTATCGTCATTGCGAGGAGCAGGTAGGGTGCAAAAAGGAACGTTCGCACCAATAATAAGATTTTGTTCGGCTGGATTCTTCGGCTTCGCCTCAGAATGACAGAAAATTACGTCATTGCGAGAAAATCTTTGATTTTCGTGGCAATCCCTTTCGGTTTCGGGGATTCTGAAACGAGTTCGGAATGACAACTTTTCTGTCATGCTGAACTGTCTTGAATTTTGTTTCACAAAAAACACTTGTTCGCTTCACTGCGTTGCCGCTCACTTTGTTTATTGCTACTTCGGCGTTCCCTCATTTCACTCGGTCAGCCTACACAAAAAACGCTCCTCGTAATGACGTGGTTTGTCATTCTTGAGGACATTTACATTGTTGCCCGTATCGACTTAGCACCTTTATACTTTTAAAAGTAAAGGTACATAGAAAAAATATGACTGAAAATAATCAAGATAATGAAAAGTGCAAATGTTCCTTTTTGCATCATACAACTGGCTTAAAATTAAAAAGTAAGTTAATTTTTACATCTTTTATAATTGTTTTTTTTGTAATAATGAATACAATTGTATTTTATATGCAAAGTTGTTTTATTCTACCTTTAGAACGAATAAATTTGCAAATTACCGATTTTTCTGAAAGTAATACTATTGTTGAGTTATTAGATTTTATTCA
>JAILHI010000044.1 GCA_024695865.1 Candidatus Gastranaerophilales bacterium | reverse complement strand
TATTTTAAAAACAAGCTTCAATTTCTTCAAATTCAGCACCTTTAGTAAACCTTATTACATTACCGTTTACAAGGATATAATCACAAGCACCCTTATATGTTGGTATTTTCTTTTTTAATCTATACACGGTATAAATACCCTGATATTTTTTTGCAAAATCTAAACCGTCAAACCATGTTTTTTCAATAATATCATACCCGTTGGCTTTAGCGAACAAATATACTTCTAACGGAATAAACGGAGTGTTTTCGTTTATAGTCATTATTATTTTTTGCCAATATGTAGCCTTAGGATTTTTTTCAATATACTCTACGACAGCGGGATTTTGAAAATGTGTACAATCAAACATAAAAACTCCTTCCAAGGTTATTATAACAATAATTGAGAAAAAGTAAAAAATATGGCACATCAATTTATAAACAGCAAGTAGTGTGCATTATAATACACGAACAATTATTTAATCGGCCGGATTCTTCGCCCATTCGGGCTCAGAATGACAAATTTTCCCGCACAAAAAAAAGACCTTAAGGGTCTTTTTTTAAATGGAGCGGAAGACGAGGCTGTCTTGACCTGTTCGCAATAAACGTGCCTACGGGTTGCCGCCTTCAAGTCTTTACAGACTTGGTCGTCAAGCCCTCCGCACTCTGCTCACAGGTCGCTCGAACTTTTTAAAAGGAGTTCTCGCCTCTGTCATCCCTCAAAACAAAAAAGAACCTTAACGGTTCTTTCTTTAAATGGAGCGGAAGACGAGGCTCGAACTCGCGACAGCCTGCTTGGAAGGCAGGTACTCTACCAACTGAGCTACTTCCGCAAAATTGGTACACAAGAATATTAAATTAAACAAAAAAATTTTTCAAGTATCTGTTTTTATAATAATCATTTAAAAAAATGATATAGACTATCTGCAATGTTGGTAATATAATATAATTGAGGTTTAATGTAAGTAAAAAACGGTAAAAAATATGAGCAGAGTTGATAAAATAGATTTTAACGCAGACGGCGCACAGAGTTTTGGCGTCTATCAAAATGATGCGGAGCAAAAAACAATCGCAAAAGTCAGTTCCGTAAACGTTTCCTGCGGATTTCACGCAGGCGACCCGATAACGATAAAAGAAACACTTTTATTTTGCAAAGAACACAACATTGCAATCGGAGCGCATGTCGGATATCAGGATTTGCAGGGCTTCGGATACAGACCGATGGACTTAACCGAAGAAGAAACCGAAGCAACGGTTTTGTATCAGGTCGGTGCCGTTGCATCTTTTGCAAACTCTTATTCACTGTCTGTTGAACATGTCAGACTTCACGGCGCAATGTATATGAGAGCCGCTCAGGACTTAGATTTTGCCGTTGCCGTAGCAAAAGCGGTTAAAAAATTCGACAAATGGGCTGTGCTTTATCTGCCTTACGGCAAAATTGCACAGGAAGTTGAAAATATTGTTGAAATTAACGTGGCAAAAGAAATGTTAATCGACAAAGCCTATGATGCTGACGGAAACTTTACCGAACCATCAAAACCGTTTGATACGGACATTCTTCTCAACAGAATAAGAACCTGTATGTATTCGGGTAAAATCAAAATAGGCGGCGGGGAATTTCTGGATATGAAATGCGATTCAATCCACTTCGATTCCAAAAACCCGAAAACCTCGGAATTACTGGATAAAGCAAGGGAAATAGTTATGCCTTCACCATACAATTACAATAAGGCTTGTATGGCAGGCTGGAGTGAAACACTGGTATAAGTATGATTATAAAATTATTTAAAAAATTAATGCCCAAAGATGCGGTATGGTTACTGCCCGGATTAAAGGTTAAACGCTGGTTTTTCTTTTTAATTATCGGAACAATCATCGCCTTTGTCGGTCTTTGCATAATATTGGATTTAAGACCCATTTATCATTTGATAAGTTTATCTTCAAGAATTTTTGATTTAAACCTTACAATCGGACGTCTGATAGGTGTTATCCTTATTGCAGTCGGCGGAATAATCTTCCTCAAAGGCTGGAAAAATGCAAATTATTCAATTCTTGACGTAAACGACAACAGAGATAAAAATGCCGTTCTTGAAGACTTATACAGAAGAAGAAAACTTAACAACGGCCCGAAAATCGTTGCAATAGGTGGCGGAACAGGCTTATCCACAATGCTGAAAGGTATTAAAAGAATCACAAACAATATAACTGCGGTTGTAACGGTGGGCGATGACGGCGGAAGTTCGGGACGTTTACGTTCGGAACTCGGAATTTTACCCCCCGGGGACATCAGAAACTGTATTGCAGCACTTGCCGATGATGAAGATTTGGTTACAAAACTTTTCCAGTACAGATTTAAAAAAGGTGCTTCGGATTTAAGCGGACACAGTTTCGGAAATTTATTCTTAACGGCAATGTGTGCCGTAACAGGCGATATGTATAAAGCCGTTATTGAATCTTCAAAAGTTTTATCTATAAGAGGACGTGTACTCCCCTCTACTCTTGACGATATGAAACTTGTTGCGGAAATGGAAGATGGCTCTATTGTTAAAGGCGAGTCGGTTATTCCCGAATCGGGCAAGAAAATCAAAAGATTATTCACAGACCCCGAACATTGTCTGCCGCTTGAAGAAGTTTTGACGGCAATAAAAGAAGCCGAACTTATAATCATGGGCCCCGGAAGTTTATACACAAGTGTTCTTCCCAACCTTCTGATTAAAGAAATTGCAGAAGAAATTGAAAAATCAAAAGCAAAAAAAATCTACATCTGTAACGTTATGACGCAGCCGGGTGAAACAGACGGCTTTACCGTTTCAGACCATGTCAGAACAATTTTAAACCACGTTGACAATAAAAAAATTATAGACACCGTTCTTGTAAACAACTACCTGCCCGACGAGGCGCTGGAAAAATACAAGGCGGAAAATTCTTATCCTGTCATAGCAGACTATGACGAAATCAAAAAACTCGGAGTTAACATCTTCGAATACCGTCTGACAGACAACGACAACTCGGGGTATGTCAGACACAACCCATCAAGATTGATGAGGGCAGTATATTATTGGTTCAGAAAGGCAGACAAACTACAACAACAAGAGGAGCAAAATAAAAACCAGTAATAAACAATCTTAAAAGGCACAAAGCATAATGCTAAAAGAGAGACTGAAATGGCGGCTAATGCCTCTGTAAGAACAAAGAAAACAATAAAGAGAAAAAATATAGAAGCAGTAAAAGCAAAAAAGACTGCTTCAGTTTATACTGCCATAAAAAACACAATCAAGACGGTTCAGGTCGCAATAGGTTCTTATGCCTTTTTAAATATACTGTTTTGGCTCGCCTACACCGCAAAATTGGCGGATAAAAGCGGGTTATACGCAATCTTCAAACCTGCTTGGGATTTTGTTAATATTTTTTATACCTACAAACCCCTTGAAGGTAAAGATGATATTGATTTTACGGGCGTTGTTTGCTCAATTTGCATAATGGTTCTTGTCGTAATTTTAAACTCTGTACACGAATGGGTTTCCGAAATGGAAGAAACGGCAAAAATCGAAGATGCCAAACGGCTGGAACGTGCAAAAAAACGTGCTCTTGCCAAAGAAAAAGGCATCATAAAAGACAGAAAAGCAGTCTCTACAAAAGCATTAGGCTTTGTTTTCCTTATGGATATAGATATTAAGCAGGTTTCAGGCTTCATTCAGGCGAATATTATTTCTCAGGAAGAAGTTGTTAAAATCAAAACGCAATTTTTTAAAGCCCTGCTTAATAATTTGAACTTAAACCAGATTTCACAAAAAGGGTATTACCGCAAAAAACTGTTTCTTAACTACAAGAGCATTAATTATTTTGATGATTTTATTTATTATGCGAGAGAAACTCTGAATGCCTTATCGGAAGAATTTTCAAGGCCGAACATAAGAATAGATTTTCTTGTAAGTTTAAATCTTGTTTCTCCAAACGACGATTTAAAGGAAAAACTTGATATTTTGGATACGGTTAACAAATTAGGTTTAAAGAACGAATTTATCTGCACGCAAAAACTGAAAGACATCTATGAAACAAACCAGAAGCAAACCTTTAGAATGGTATCAAAAGGTGTTTACAATTTGTCAAGGAACTTAAACGTTTCAAACAATCAGGAAGTGTATTCTTTGAGGGAGGTATAAAATGGTAGATTTAAAAATATTAAGACTTGCGCATAACAAAACTCTGCCCGAATACAAGACAGACGGAGCATCGGGAATGGATTTATCCGCCGCCATAAAAGAGCCGATTATATTAAACTCTCTCGAAAGATGTCTTGTTCCGACGGGAATAAAAATCGAACTGCCCAAAGGATATGAAGCACAAATAAGAGCCCGTTCGGGACTTTCAATAAAACATGGTATTACATTAATAAATGCAATAGGAACGGTTGATTCCGATTACAGAGGCGAAATATGCGTACCTGTTGTAAATCTTTCAAATGAAACCTACACAATTTTGCCCGAAGAAAGAATTGCGCAAATGGTAATCTGCAAAGTTGAACAGGCAAACATCGTTGTTACGGAAGAACTTGCCGAAAGCGAAAGAGGTATCGGAGGCTTCGGCTCGACAGGTTCTATCTGAAAAGGTGAAAACCTGTAATAAAAGATGTTACAAGAAAGATAATTGCAACATACATTGTCAGTTTATTCAAGCCTGATTCTGCGCTTTTTTGTGATGAAAAAAGATTTGCCATACCGCCGATTGCACCAAGACCGTCACCCTTTGGCGAGTGCATAAGAACGAGTATAGTTAATAATATTGCGCTGAAGATTTGAATAATCCAAACTGTTGTTAACATTTTTTTCTCCGTATAGTTGCTTATGTTTCAATTTTATCATGAACAAAAATTTTTTGTTTAACAAATTCTTCGGAAACATTTTTGATTAATAATTTTTTGAGTCTTGATTTGTCGCCCGCAATCAGTTCAACGTTAGACTTTGCAACATCAAAGAAGTCTGCCGCAAATTCGGTTAATTTTTTATTTGCCTTATTTTCATTTGGCGGGGCGGAAACTTTAATTTTCACATATTCGTCACAATAGCCGATTATTTCATTTTTTGATGCATTCGGGGTGAGTTTTACCGCCAAAATCACACCTTTTTCGGATACCGTGATAAATTTTTGATTATTTTCTGACATATTTTTCCTTTTTGAAACTGTATGTTTTGCCAACCTGAACTTGTTTCAGGGTCTTATAATATATTACCTTAAATAATTATAGAAGAAAATCCTGATAATTTTTATTTTTTAGTGGAAAAAAATCATCAAAAGGGTTAAAATAGGTACAACAGGATTAACTTATGAACGAAGAAACATTAATAAACAAATTACACGAAGTTTTAAAGCAGCAAAACAGAGCAGACGATGAAATCGAAGAAATAAACAAGGCTTATTTATTTGCAAAAAAACTTCATGAGGGGCAGTACAGAGTAAGTGAAGAACCCTACATCATTCACCCCTGTGAAGTTGCGTTGATTTTGGCTGATTTGAGAGTCGATAAACATACGATTATGGCGGCCTTTCTGCACGATGTTATCGAGGATACGGACACAACTCCCGAACAAATCGAACAGGAATTTGGCGAAGACGTAAAAAATCTCGTTGAAGGCGTTACAAAACTCGGCAAATATCAGTTCAAATCAAGCGAGGAACGTCAGGCTGAAAACTTCCGTAAGATGTTTGTGGCAATGGCAAAAGATGTTCGTGTCATCTTTTTAAAACTTGCAGACAGACTGCACAATATGAGAACCCTGAATTATATGGCGGCAAACAAACAGCAGAGAATCGCACAGGAAACTCTTGATATATTTGCCCCCCTTGCAGGCAGACTCGGTATCGGAAAAATTAAATCGGAACTTGAAGATTTGTCTTTGAGATATCTTCACCCCGACAAATATTTTGAAATTGCACAACTTGTAGCCCAAAAGAAAACAGAACGTGAACAAACCGTCAGAATGTTGATGCAGACAATTTCAATCAACCTCAAACAGAATAAAATTGAGGCTGAAATTACGGGCAGAGCAAAGCACTATTACAGTATTTATAAAAAAATGAAGCGTCTTAATATCGCCTTTCACGACCTTTATGATGTTACCGCCGTAAGAATTATCGTAAATACAGAACGTGAATGTTATGAGGTTTTGGGTGTTATCCACTCCCACTTTAAGCCGATTCCGGGACGATTTAAGGATTATATCGCAATGCCGAAAAGCAACGGCTACAAATCTTTGCACACTTCGGTTTTAGGCCCCCGTCAAAAGCCTCTGGAAGTTCAGATAAGAACAAAAGAGATGCACCACATTGCAGAATACGGTGTTGCGGCACACTGGCGCTATAAAGAATCGGGCTCGGTTAAGGCGGATTCAAAAACGGATTTGCAATTTGCATGGATGCGCAGAATGCTCGAACTTGAACAGGAAAGCGCAGGGGCGGACGATTTTGTCGAAAAAGTCAAAATGGACTTGTTCACAAATCAGGTTTTTGCCTTCACCCCGACGGGCGATGTAATAGATTTGCCTTTGGGTGCAACGCCTATCGACTTTGCGTTTAAAATTCATACCGACGTCGGATGCAAGACAACGGGTGTTTTGATTAACGGTCGTATTGCCCAACTTGATACAAAACTCAAAAACGGTGATATCGTTGAAATTTTGACATCAAAAAAATCGGAACCGAAACTGCACTGGCTTAACATTGCAACGACAAAACAGGCTCAAACCAAAATAAGACAATGGTTTAAAAAGCATAAACGTGATGAATACATCTCTATCGGCAAAAGCCTTATGGAAGCCGAACTTACAAAAACCGTTTTTGACGAATGTATAAAGAGCGGCGAATTGCTGAACATTGCAAGAACAATGAATTTAACGTCTGTTGATGACTTGCTTGCACTGCTCGGAAACGGCGAAATTTCGGCAATTAAGGTTATGAATAAACTGAAACACGAGGCGCAGGGCGACGATGTTTCAAAATTCATGTCACACAAAAAACCTCAATCCAGCAAACAGGAAATCATCGGTCTTGAAGGACTGATGTATCAACTTGCAAAATGCTGTCTGCCTTTGCCCGGAGAAGCAATCGTCGGTGTAGTAACAAGAGGAAAAGGTATTTCCGTACACAGACAGGATTGTAAATCTTTGGAAACAGTTCAGCCCGAAAGACTTTTGGAAATATCGTGGAACCCCGATATTGAAAAATTATCCAAAAAGACTTATATTTCAGCGATAAGAATTGACGTTGACGATAAAATCGGTATGCTTAAAGACATTTTGGCAAAAATTACGGATTGCGATACCAATATCAATTATGCAAACGTAAAATCAAATTCAACCAAAAAACTCGGTATTATTGAATTAGGGCTTGAAGTCAGTTCAATAGAAAAACTAAATTACGTGATGAACCAATTAAGAGCAATGGAATCCGTTCAGTCGGTCAAAAGAGTTCCTCTGAACTCAAATACCAGATTGTACGTACCCTCATCACAAAAGAAAAAAGCAAAAAACCACAAATAAAGGTGTAAAATGATAAAAATTCAGTTGTTTATAGAAAACCCAATACAAACAAACACGTGGGTATTGATTGACGATGAAAGCAATGAAGCGGTTATAATCGACCTCGGCGGCGGATATGACAAGATTAAAGAATATATTGATGCGCATTGCGCCGAATTGAAGTTTGTTTTATGCACCCACGGTCATTTTGATCATATTATGGGAATACCCGATATGCAGATGGATAACCCCGATATTCCCGTTTATTTGAGCAAAAAAGATGAAAATATGACAGACAAAATCAACGAAATGCTCAAACAGTTCGGAATGTCAGGGAATTACGCATCTGTCAAAGTGGCTGAATTTATTGACGAAAACACCAAACATTTGTCGATTGGCAATAACAAAATCGAGGTAATTGAAACCCCCGGACACACGCAGGGCGGACTTTGTTTTAAGATTAACAACCTTTTGTTCAGCGGCGACAGCCTTTTCCGCAGAGAAATAGGCAGATGCGATTTAGAAGGTGGCAGTTATAAAGAGTTAATTCACTCGTTAAAAACAAAAATAGCCACCCTGCCCGACGATACGTTTGTTTACCCCGGACATGGCCCCGTTACGAATATTAAAGACGAAAAAGAATTTAATTATTACCTGCAGGATTAGGAAAAAACACAACAGGCTATTTAACAATATCTTTTTTGGTAATTTTGCCGTTTGAAGCGTCAATCATAAATCTTCTGCCGTAAAAATCAGAAGCCGATATCTGTCCGTCAATTACACTCATCTGCTCGAACGGAAAAACCTGTTTTAAATCGGGAAAAGCCTCTTTTATGGGCTGAACCTGCCATTTGATAATGCCGTATGAGCCGTAACAGTAAATATTATCCAAAGTATCGTCATTATTTGGTATTTCAAGCAAAACAACCACATCATCACCAATCGTTTTGAACTGTCTTATCTTGTGGCTGAATTTTATATTTTTACCGTTTAAAACCAAAACATTACCGTTTATCTGAATATCCATAAAACCTCTGAAATTATTGCAACACCTTTAATTATACAAAATTTTTCCAAAAAGTAAACCGAGTATAAATACTCGGTTCAAACTTTTATCATCCTGTCGGCAGCATTCGCTCGTTGTCAAACTGTCCGACCCTTTGTCCCATAAGGTCAAACTGTACTCCTCCGCCTTTGCCCCAGCCTTCCAAGGGGTTGCATAATCCCGTCCTCATCTTAGTGCCTGCGGGAATTGTAACATCGCAAATTTTTATCGGCTTTTGCGGAAGTGCGAATTTATCCTGAATTTCTTCGGGGGTCAAGCCTTCAATATCTGAGTGCTTTATAACCCAGCCCCCGTACATGCCCGAATTTTCACCATCATAAACACGACAGAACTTTGTATCTTCGTTAAGTTCTATATGCTGAACCTTGGATTTCGGAAGATACGGAGGATTTTCATAACCCATTTCTTCTTTCCACCAGGTATTTGTAACATCACCCGTTGTTTCTTCCGTAACAGTACAATTAATACCTTCGGTATAGTTAACGGCCTGCGGTTTCGGTGCTGATGCGGCAGGTGCAAAATTTATCCCCGCCATTGCCATCGAACGTGCTGCCGCCGAATATGTACTTGAATAAGCCTCCTTATGCTGCGGTTGCTCCGAAACCTGCGTTTTTTCGGCAGGAGCCTTCGTCGAATTTGCCGTTCTTGCAGCAATAAGTGCCTGTGTCGAATTAATTGATATACTCATTTACTCTATAACCCTTCACATAAAATCTCTCATATATGTTATCGGCAGACTTGAAAAATACTTTAAACTTTTTGGGCAAAAAATGATTTATGTTACGAAAAATTTACAAAACGTTATAAGGATTATCCTTGTTATATTCTTTTGACTTCTTATAAACACACAAAAAAAAGCCCTCTTTTCAGAGGGCTTTTTGAAACCTATTTGTTAACTTCTTCTTTGAATTTTTTACCGGGAACAAATACCGGAGAAACCTTTGCTGCAATTTTGATTGCTGCGCCTGTTTGAGGGTTACGACCGGTTCTTGAAGCTCTTTTTCTTGCTTCAAATGTTCCAAAACCTACTAATGTAACTTTATTTCCTTTTGCAACTGTTTTTTCAACAGTTTCAGCTAAAGCATCGATAATATTTTGTGCAACTCTTTGTGATGTTTTAACTTTTTTTGATACTTCTTTTACTAAATCGGTTTTGTTCATGTTGTACTCCTTTTTTCTTACAAAGTTATTTTACTATGTCATGCAATTATTGCAAAATTTTTTAAGCCCAATTTTGCCCAACATGACAAAAATCAATAAGCACAAGCGTTTTGACTACATATTCCATTTTTCACTGAGTTTACCAAACTTAATATTATGGTAATAATAAGCCAAAATCTGATAGGCGTTATAGCCCTGTTTTGCGAGATTATTTGCGCCATGCTGGCTCATGCCGAGCCCATGACCCATTTTCTTGACGTTATCATCGTAAGAGGGTACGGAATGTAAATAAGGCAAATCTTTGCCCGTAACACCCGTTTTGCCGCCCGCACTTGCGGAATAAAACGCAGTTACAACCTGTTTATCCTGAGTAATCACAATACCGAAGGTCTGCGCAACAATCTGGTTTGTTTTGTTTGTTTCGCTCGATGCACCGCCATACACCTGATCGTCTGTCGTATCCTTCAAATCAAAGCCTTTTGATGCATTTTTGCCGATATTTGCAACAGCATAACTTCTTGCCGCAATAGCCTGAGCCTTTAAGGCTTCCTCATTCCAGCCCGACGGCATTTCGCAGGGAACGACACCCAAAAGATAATCCTCTAATTTAACATCGTTAATCACGGTAAGTTTGCCGAATCTGTTTACAACCAAAAGACTGCCCCTGTACCATCTGCCTTTTGTTGAAACAAAACCGCTGTCTATCGGGGATATTGTTACAAACCTCGAGCCGAGATTGTATTTTTTTCCGTCAATAAATATATCAATACCGTCTTTTGTTGCTTTTAATCTGTACGATTGCATGGCATCAAGCGAACAAATGGGATTTCCCGTCAATTTATCAGTTACGACACCTTTAACCGAAACGCCCGCCGTCATTTCTGAAACATCAATCTGCAATCCGATTTTGATAGCATCAGCCTTTGGCGAGATGTTAAATAAAATTATAAAAACAAATAAAATTTTTAAAAATAAATGTTTCATTGCTATATTATAACACCGCTTTTCAAAATGGGCTGATATGTCCACTAAACAGTTGATTTTTAGCAGTTTTCATTTATTTTTGACTTTTCATAAGTTATCATTAAATAGTGAATCACAAGGGGTAAAATCTATGAAATTACAGGGAGGAATAAACTATTTTGAGCCGGGAATGAGAAGCACTTTGCGTGCAATGCATCTCCAGATGGAAATTATGGGCATTCATTCCGAAAACTTAAACGGCTTTGACAAGGTTGGCTATCAAAGGAAAGACCCTGTTGTTTCTTCTTTTTCCGAATATGTAGGTGTTCACGGGCTTTCAACCTCTGTGGACGACCAGCCCGGCAGAATTTCAAAATCACAAAACCCTTTAGATTTGGCACTTTCGAGCAAGGGCTATTTTCAGGTCTTGGGTAGAGAAGGTCTAAGACTCACAAGGGACGGAAGATTTCATTACGACAAAGACGGAAATCTTTTAACTCTCGAAAACGAAAAAGTTATGGCAAATGACGGAACACCGATTATTTTACCCGTCATTCCCGACACTCCCGATGATATCGTTATCGATTTGGCAGGAAACATCAAAGTTGTTGACAGACCCAACAACAAAATTATCCCCGTTGCAGCGATTTCCGTTGTAAGCACAAACGGTGCAGCAGTTCTCGACCCCGGAATAAGACAGGGTTATACGGAAGATTCAAACGTTGTTTTGAGTCAGGAAGCAATGATGGCTTACCCCATAAGAAAAACTTTTGATGCAAACAGAATGATGTTTCAGCAATGTTCAAATCTTGTATCAACGGCAGTACAAAGATTAAGTCAGATGTAGAGGTTTAAATGACAACATTTCAGGGTTTAATCAGAAAAAATATCATTAACGCAAATGTTCAGTTTGAAAAATTGGGTTACATAACCAACAATTTGGCAAACCAAAATACGACAGGCTACAAAGCCGTAAAATTTGAACAAATTTTAACAGAGGACGGATATCTTGACGGTGTAACCGTTACAGACCACCGCCCCGCAAAACTTTTGATTACCGATGACAAATTCAACATAGGTATAAACGGACAGGGCTACGTTCCCGTTACTTCTCCAAACGGAGATGTTAAATATACCCGTGACGGTACAATGAAACAAAACAGCGAAGGCTATCTTGTTACACTGGACGGCTACCTCATCGGCGACGGCATTAAATTGCCGATAAACTATAACAATTTCTGGATAAAAGAAAACGGCGATGTTATGGTTACGGATAAATTCGGCGATAAGCCTTATAAAGTCGGAACAATTCCTCTCGTAAATTTCCAAAATCCCAACGGTTTAAAATCCGTTGACGGAAACAAGTATCTGCCGACAGCAGAATCGGGCGAACCTGTATTACTGATGAACCACGACAGAATACACCACCAAAAACTCGAAACTTCCAACGAAGATATCGTAGCAGACACAAACAGAGTAATGAGGCTCAATGCTTCAATGATTGCAAGTTTCCAACTCTTAAAAGCAATCAACGATATGTACGACAAAACAATAAGACTTCAGCAATAATAAGATAAGAGGTTAAGATGTTTACACCGAGCAATTCACTTGATAAATGTAATCTGATGTTAGATTTGGCAGCCCACAGACAAAGAGCCTTGGCGGGCAACATTTCAAACATCGATACACCGGGGTACATAAGAAAAGATGTTGATTTTTCGCAGTATCTCGGAAGTATGAACAGCCCGCTCGAAACAAAATTATCCGAAAAACTCGGCCCGTCAGGCGTTATTATGGAAAATCAGGGCAAAGTAGATTCTGTATATGAACTTTCCGAAATGCACAAAAACGCAATCATATACAAAACTGCAGCAAAAAGAGTAACAGCCGCATTAACGGCAATAAAAACAGTAATTAACGTAGGATCATAATTATGACATTATTAGGCGCATTCGGTATAGGAGAAAAGGCAGTCGGTGTTCACGGAACACGTATGGACATCATTGCGAAAAACATGGCAAACATGGATACTCCGAATTACGTGAGAAAAATCCCCGTATTAAACGCAACTGATAATATCTCTTTTGCGGGACTTTTAACAACCTTCAAGGACGATATGTTCAGTTCTGCAACGGTACCGTTTGTAAGCGGAGGTGTTGCAATGTCGGGCGTTGTAGAAGACCCCACGCTCGGTGACAGAATGTACCGCCCGGGACACCCCGATGCCGATGCTAACGGTTACATCAGAACCTCAAACGTTAACCCGATGGTAGAATTCGGTGATGCCGCTATGGCACAAAGAGCATACGAAGCCAGCCTTGCCGTTATGAAAATAACAAAAGAAATGGTTGATCAGGCTGTTCAGATGGGCTCATAAATTTTAACAAAAAGCCGATGAAAACATGACTTTCGGCAAAAAATAATTAATAAGATGGTAAGAAGTGGGATAAAGGGTATATGTTTTCTGCAAGAATACAAAGTTTAATAAACGACAGCGGACAAGAAGCGGCAATGACAAGAGCCGCACAACTCGTAAATTATGTAAACAATTTTAACAAACAAATAAACAGTGTCGAAGAAACCGCAAAAGAGAGTCCGAAATTTTCCGAAGTTTTACAGCAAAGTATGGAAGACTCCTACAAATTCAGAGATACGATTTCCAACAAAAAAGTTTTCGGAAGTCTTGTGAAGCCCTCTCAAAACAATAATACTTATTCAAAACAGCAGATTTCTGACATTATATCAAATATTGCGGCAAAACACGGAATAAGCGACAAACTTGTAAAAGCACTCGTGAAACAGGAATCGGGCTTCAATCCGACGGTAGTATCAAAAGCAGGCGCAACAGGCTTAATGCAACTTATGCCCGCAACGGCAAAATCACTCGGCGTTACAAACCCGAAAGACCCCGTACAAAATGTTGACGGCGGTATCCGCTACCTTAAATCAATGATGGAAAAATACAACGGCAATTTAATTCTCGCCCTCGCCGCCTACAATGCAGGCCCCGCTGCCGTTGACAAATACGGAGGCGTTCCGCCTTACAAGGAAACTCAAAATTACGTAAAAAACATTTTGGCGAATTACTTAAAAGATAAAGGATAAAACATGATACAGAATAAATTAGTTCCAAACATAGACATCTTCAACAAAATCGAACCCACAAAATATACCGATATGGGTATGGGTATGAGATTTAAAAGCGTTGAGCAGCCTGAAACTGCCGATTTTAAAGCGGTTTTATCGGGACTTGTTGAAAATCTTAACAATGATATTTCAAAACCTGACGAACTTTTAAGACAACAAATGATGGGCAACCAAAACGTTGATGTCCACGATGTAATAATTGCAATAAACAAAGCCTCTACCGAAGTCCAACTTGCAACAAATGTTACAACAAAACTTATTCAGGCTTACGACAAAATCATGCAAATTTCCATTTAATATGTTCTGTATTGTAAATAATAGCCCCTTTAAAAAAAAAATAGTATAATGTAAACGGACAATCGGGTTGTCAGGGATATGGAAAAATTACAGGAATTATTAAAAAATAAAATGGTATTATACGGAGCAATAGGAGTTGTAGCCGTATTGCTCATTATTATTATAATCGCAGTGGTTATGGCAGGTTCTAAACCGAAAGACCAGTCACAAACCTACGAAAAAGTTATTTCCGACAAACCTTTTATTTTATTTACAACCGACAACCCCGGAAAAGCCATTGAAGTTCAGGCTCTTTTGGCAAGAGAAAATATCGTTGCAACAAGAAAATCGGAAGGTTCAAAAACAACACTCTCTCTTGAAAAATACAAACCCAGCGAAAGAGACAGGGCTTTATTAACAATTGTTTCAAGCGGACTGATGGATCAATATGTAGGTCTTGAAATCTTTGACAAAGGCGATTTTACCTCAACAAAAGAAGATAAAAAAATCAGACTTGCAAGAGCAATCAACGGCGAATTATCAAGATTAATAAGAAAAATCAAACCGATTGAAAACGCTTCGGTTTTCATATCCATTCCCGAGCAGACATTGTTTGCACAGGATAAAAAACCCGTAACGGCAACTGTCCAGATTGTTATCCCCTCAGGTGAAAAACTTGAAAGAAACAAGGTCAAAGCAATCGAAAACCTTTTGCTCGGAAGTGTTTCGGGCTTAACTGCGGAAAATATCGCAATAACCGATACTAACGGTAACGTTTACACAAGCATAGTTAATGCGGCAGATGACCAACTTGCAAAATTACAGGAAAACGACCTTTATATGCAGTCAAAAGTCGCATCTCAACTTGATAAACTCATCGGAAAAGGTAATTACGTTGTAACGGTAAGTACATTCTTACGTCAGGTGCCTGTTGAAAGAAACACTATCAGTTATGACCCTAATTCAAAAACTTCAATAACGGAACAAACGTTCTCCGAATCATTAGGCGATAAAACACAGGACAGCAACGCAGGCTTAAATGCAGTCAGCGTATATTTACCAAACGGCCTGCCCGCAACGGGAAGTGATTCATCCCAAAACAGAAATTACAGCAGAACGGCAAAAGAAGTTCAGTACGGTATTGCAAAAGTCCAGACAAGCGAACTTATTAAACCCGGAACAATTGAAGATATTTCTATTGCGGTAACTATTGATTCTTCCGCAATGCCCGCCAACCTTACCATTGATGAATTAAAAGAACAGGTTGCAAGAGCCGCATCTCCGAAAGTTACGGCGGCAAATGTTTCGATTGCATACTCAGATGCTATTGACCCGTATTTAGCATCAGATAAGCCCGTAAATCTTCCCAAACCCGATGAAAGCGGCAACCCGTGGTGGTTAACGGTGGCTCTGGTTGTATTAGGCTTGTTATTCGGCTTCTTATTCGTATCGAAGAAGTTAAGAGAAAAATCGGAAAAACAACAGGAAGAAGTAGAAGTATTAAGACAAAGAGCGGCAGAACAGGAAAAACAATTAAGAGAAGTCAATCTGAAAGCATCACAACTTGTTGAAAAACAGGCTCAAATTGCACAGGGCTTAATGGAACAACAGGCTATATCCCAACAGGTTGTTGCCCAAATTACAAATCAACAGCAGGCTGTCAACCTTCAGCAAGTTCCTCAGCAGCAGCAGGCAGATGATGAAACTCTTTACGATGTTCTCGATGATGTACGTTCCGATATTTCCAACACGGATATTGACGAACTCACAAATCAGGTAAAAAGTTGGATTGAAAAATCATAAAAATATAAGTGTGTAATTATGGTAGCAGAAGGATTTAAATATAAAGAATTTGCCGAAGATTTATCGGGACAGGCTAAATCCGTTATTCCGCAGGACTTACCCGAAGAAGACCAGCAATACGTATATAATACCGTTCACAATTTCTGCTTTATGGCAGGTGAAGCACTTGCAAACGACACCGAACACACTTATACTGTTGACCAGGCTTCAATAATCACACAGTTTATCGGTGAATGGTCGTTTCACAAATCCCTCGATGTAATCAGAGGAAACATTCCCGTTCAAAACCGTGATTCCATAATGCAGAAGATTGCCTTCACGATTTTTGAGATTGCAAAACAGGCTACTTTTAAAAATATTCCCCAAGACCAAATGATAGGCCTTGTCGAACATCACGTTAAAAAAGCCTACAATGAAGCCCTTGAAGAACTTACAAAAAGAGGTATTATTTCGGCAGAAGTGGCAGAAAATGCCGCAAATCAATCCAACATCGACGCAATGGCAGAAGCCGACAGCGAGGCTTTAGACCAGGCAAGCGATTTGAAAATATTAAAATTGGCTGCCTTTGCCCTCATCGCCCAAAAATTACCGCAAGACAAAGTAACCACTATCCTGACTCATTTTGCACCGTCCGAAGCAAATATGGTTATGCAGTATATGCATTTGGACGATTTGGAAAATAAAATCGACAAAACATTATTAACACAATGTTTGCAGGATTTTCAGAAAATAATGCCCCAAAAGGAAACAGACAGTATGCCCAAAATTATGCGCAAATTCGGGCGTAATGTTAAATCCGTGCCTCAGGACGAAATATCCCGTATAATTCAAAATGAAAGACCGCTTATAGAAGAAATCGTAACCAACCCGACAATGTATGAAAGATGGCACATATCCTCCGAAGTATTAGACATTATATGCGGCTATATAGAAGAAAAAATAGATGATTATAAAAAGAAGTCAGTCAGATAATACATCAAATACTCAACAACCAAACAATGCTCCTGCCGCAGAAACTTTTAATAACGGCGGCAATACCGCTCCTGCCGCAAATTCCGCAGGGCAGCAGGATAATTTGCCCTTTAATTTTGACGATATCGTTTTTGATGCAAGACAGGAACGCAGACAGGGCAGCAGACGAAGAGGTTACAGACGTATTGACGAAAGAAATATCGTTTCAAGAGCGCAGGAAGAGGCTAATTCTATCAGAGAAGAAGCGGTTAAAGAAGGACACAGAATAGGCATTGAAAAAGCACAAGAGGAAATTCAGGCTCTTTTGCAGGCAATTCAGGAATTTTATTCCTTCAAAGACAAAATGTTTGAATACATAGCACCTCACATTTTGGAACTCAGCGTTGAAATTGCAAAAAAAATTATTAACAAAGAAATTGAACAGGATAAAACGGCTTTATTAAGTTTGATTAAGTTCGCTCTGGGTGATACCTTAAAAATAAACAACAGAATAACCGTAAGAGTGAAACCTCAGGACGTAATTACAGTTCGGGAAAATCTGCCGGACTTTCTGTCTGCGGACTCAATCGAAGCACAAATAAAAGTTGTTCCCGATGAAACAATAGTATCAGGAGGTGCTATAATTGTAACAGAAAACGGTATCATCGATGCAACGATTGATACAGGATTATCTATCTTGGAGCAGGCTTTCAAAAACATTAATCAGGGGTAAAAAGTGGCAGCACCGGCAGGCAGCGGAAATCCGTTAAGCGAAATAGGCTTGGCAATATTTGTAATTATCCTCGTCGTCATATTGATTGTCGAGTTACCTCCGTTCCTCATTAATATGGCTATCGCCTTCAACATTACTCTAGGTATCGTCCTGCTAATGATATCCATTTACATTACAAAACCTCTTGAATTGGCATCGTTTCCGTCCATTATCCTTATCGGTACAATGTTCAGACTTGTAATGTCCATCGCATCAACCAGAGCCATTTTGGCAAAAGGTCAGGCAGGGGAAGTAATTGACGCTTTCGCAAAATTCGTTACAGGCGGTAATATGGTCGTCGGTTTCGTAATCTTTTTGATTATCACTGTCGTACAGTTTATGGTTATCACAAAAGGTGCGGAACGTATCGCTGAAGTTTCTGCAAGATTTGCCTTAGATGCTATGCCCGGTAAACAAATGACCATTGACGCCGATTTTAACGCAGGGTTGATATCCCCAGATGAAGCCGTCAAAAGACGTGAAGACCTGCAAAGAGAATCAAGTTTGTTCGGTTCTATGGACGGTGCTATGAAATTCGTAAAAGGTGATACTATGGCAGGTATCATCATTACTATTATCAACATCGTAGGAGGTTTGTTAATCGGTGTTGTTCAAAACGGTATGGAAATCTCCGAAGCGGTTCAAAAATATACAAACTTAACGGTAGGCGACGGTCTTGCCGCTCAATTACCATCACTTCTGATGTCTGTTTCGGCAGGTATCGTAATGACCCGTTCTACTGCTGCAAGCCCCTCTTTGGGTCAGGATTTGGAAGCCCAGATTTTAACAAAACCGTTCAGTTTGTTCTTTGCAAGCGGTTTTTTGCTTTTTATTGCGGCAACATCGTTTATTACTCACCTGCCGTGGTTCCCGTTCCTGCTTTACGCAGTAATCATATCGATTGCGGCATTTTCTGTTTTGGTCAATCAGGACGTTCAGGCACAACTCGGTCAATTGGAAAGCGTACGACAAAACATGCAGGATTTGGTTAACCCGAACAGAATGTACGAACGTTTGGGTGTTGATGTTTTGAGTTTGCAGGTAGGCTCGGGCTTGCTGATTATCGCCGACCCTGACCAAGAGGGTAAACTGCTTCCTAAAATCGCCGCTCTCCGTCAAAGAGTCACGGACGAACTCGGCTATATTATTCCAAACATAAGAATTATGGACTCCTCTGCCCTTGAAGCAAACGAATACTTAATTGCAATTCGTGGTAATACCGTTGCAAAAGGTACCGTTTACCCCGGTAAAAACATGGTTATCGCAGACCAGTGGGATTCTTTGGGCAAAGACGTTCCTAAAGATGCCATCGTCGGTATCGACCCGACATTCCAGACACAAGCCTACTGGTTAAACCCCGATGATTTCGACCCACGTGACGGTTTAACTCAAGTCGATGCCGTTGACGTTATCGTTACTCACTTGCAGGAAAGCGTCAGAAAATACGTTGACGAAGTTATGACAAAAACCGATGTCTTAAAACTTATGGAACTTGTAAAAAGCCAAGACCCGACACTCGTTAACGACCTTGTTCCGACTATCATTTCGACAAGTGACCTCAGAAAAATCTTTGTTAACTTAATCAGAGAAAAAGTTTCAATAAAAGATATTATGTTTATCTTTGAACGTCTTTGCGACTACGCAAGATTTTCAAAAGAACCCGATATTCTCTCGGAACGTTTAAGAGCCGCCCTCGGCAGACAAATTTGTCTTTCAAATTCAACCTCAGACAAGGTTTTGTATGCTTTGACCCTTTCTTCCGAATGGGAAAAAGTTTTGGACGACAGTTGTCAGAGAACAGAACTCGGTACAATGTTCCTGTTAAATCCCTTGCAGGTACAGGAATTAATCGAATCTTCGGCGCAAACCTTAATGCGTGCCCACCAAAATATAGGCAGACAACCCGTTATTTTGTGTTCACCCCGTATCAGACTGCCTCTGTATCAACTGCTTGAAAGACATATCCCGACTATCGTCGTAATTTCTTATTCGGAACTCATCACAGACATAAGAGTCGAAGCGGTAGATACAATCGGCGAATCGTACATTGAAGATTATAACTTTGGAAACGGCTAATGGAATTAAATCAAAACTTTGAAAAATCAATAGAATTTACGAAAAAAAGGGCTTTTGAGATAATTCACAACACCCCCTTATTTAACTACAAAGGCTCCGTTTCAAAACTGCTCGGATTAACGGTTGAAGTCAATCTTCCGGGGCTTAAAATCGGTGATTTATGTTTTATCGAAACAAACACGGGTGAAAAAAAAGCCGCCGAAGTTGTTGCCTTTAAAGGCGAATTTGCGCAATTACTTTTGCTCTATGACGGAGCGGGAATAGGTCAGGGCGCTTTGGTGCAGTCAACGGGAAAGCCGATTATCGTACCCGTAGGCGATTTTCTTCTCGGCAGAGTTATATCACCGCTCGGTGAACCCATTGACGGAAAACCGCTTGATACCTCAAATGCAACGTGGATGAACATAGACAACCCGCCCCCCGATGCGTTTGAAAGACCTATCATCACGGAAAAATTCTCCTGCGGTGTAAGAGCAATAGATTCACTTTTAACACTCGGCGGAGGTCAGCGTATGGGGCTTTTCGCAGGTTCAGGTGTCGGTAAATCAACTCTTTTGGGTATGATTGCGAGAAATTCCGATGCAGATGTCAACGTCGTTGCACTAATCGGAGAACGTGGCCGTGAAGTTAAGGAATTTGTTGAAGATGCACTCGGGCCCGAGGGTATGAAAAAATCCGTCCTCGTCTGTTCAACAGGTGACCAGCCGCCTCTTATCAGACAAAAATGTCTGCATACGGCAACGGCTGTTTGCGAATATTACAGAGATTTGGGCAAAAAAGTATTCCTTATGACAGATACCGTAACCCGTTGCGCAATGGCAGGGCGTGAAGTAGGTCTGTCTATCGGCGAACCGCCTACAATGAAAGGCTATCCGCCGTCAATCTTTTCATGGCTGCAAAAAGTTCTTGAAAGAGCGGGAAATTCAACAAAAGGTTCCATTACCGCCCTTTATACCGTACTTATGGAGGGCGATGACATCAACGACCCTGTTGTAGATACGGTACGTGGTATCACGGACGGTCACATTTTCTTATCAAGAAAAGTTGCCGAAATGAACCATTATCCAGCAATCGACGTTCTGGGAAGCATAAGCCGTCTTTTCAGCGCAATCTGTACCCCCGAACACAAAGCGGCAGCCGCAAAAATGAGAACTTTAATGGCATTATACAGAGAAAATAAAGATATGATTGACGTCGGTATGTACACCCCCGGAAGCAACCCGAGATTAGACGTCGCTATCGAATATATGCCGCAGATTAATGCCTTTCTGCAACAAAGAGTATCCGACAGCGTTTCAATGGATAACACAATAAAAACTCTGATTGATATGATGAGCGGTGTAAACATATAAAAAAAGAGGACTTTTAAAGTCCTCTTTTTTATTTTGAATTTCAGAAACTAGAAGTTCAAACCGCCTTCTCTTGCAGCCTCTGCAAGTGCTGCAACTCTGCCGTGATAAACAAAACCGCCTCTGTCAAATACTACATCCGTAATTTTCTTTTTAGCGGCTCTCTTTGCAATAGCGGCACCGACTACCTTAGCGGCTTCAATATTTCCGCCGTGAGCCAATTTTGCCTTTAATTCTTTATCATCGGAAGATGCAGAAACCAAAGTAACACCTTTAACATCGTCAATAATCTGTGCATAAATGTGTTTAACACTTCTGTAAACTGCCAGTCTGGGAGCTTCAGCAGTGCCTTTGAGTTTTACTCTTATTCTTCTGTGACGTTTTTGAACCTGTGCTTTTCTGTTTTGAGTCTTAATCATTTTTCTTTCCTTTCACCCAAACCTGCTTGATAAATCAAGAGTTCATACGGGCTTGTTATTTATTATTTCTTACCTGTTTTGCCGGCTTTACGTCTAATGTGTTCACCTTCATATTTTACACCTTTTCCTTTGTAAACTTCAGGAGGTCTCTTTGAACGGACTAATGCAGCCATATCGCCGACGAGCTGCTTATTGTGACCTGAAATCTTAATCTTGGTGTTTGCTTCAACTTCAATTTTGATTCCTTCGGGAGCAGGGATATTGATAGGGTGAGAATAACCCAAAGCAAGATTTAAAGTTGTTCCCTGCATTGATGCTCTGTAACCTACACCGACAATTTCAAGTCTTTTTTCAAAACCTGTCTTAACACCGTTAATTGCGTTTGCAACAAGTGTTCTCGATAAACCGTGAAGCGAACGTGATTTTCTGTCGTCATTCAATCTTGAAACAACAACTTTATTTTCCTGCTGTTCAACTTTGAGTTCAGGTCTGATTGTAACTGTTTCTACTCCGAGAGGACCTTTCGCCGTAACTGTATTGCCGTCGATTTTAACTTCAACACCGGCAGGTATCTCAATCGGTAACTTTCCTATACGTGACATTATTTTTATCTCCGTTTTATCAATTTGTATCTTTGTGCAAGCGGTTATTTACTACCAAACGTAGCAAACAACTTCACCGCCTACATTTTCTTTTCTTGCTTTTCTGTCAGTAAGCAAACCTTTGCTTGTGCTGACAACAGCAATTCCCATTCCGCCTAAAACTTGGGGAAGGTTTTTAGCCTTTGAATAAGTTCTGAGACCGGGTTTTGAAACTCTCTGGAGGTTCGTGATTACCGGATTGTTTTGAGCGTCGTATTTGAGAATAACGTTCAATACTTTGAACTTACCGACTTCTTTTACTGAATAATCAGAAATATAACCTTCTTCTTTCAAAAGTTTTGCAAGTTCAACCTTCAACTTTGAAGACGGCAATTCGATTTCCTTGTGAGAAACCATATTTGCATTTCTGATTCTTGTAAGCATATCTGCTATCGGATCTGTATTCATTATAATTTCCTTTTCCTGTTGTCGTCGTGAACGATAGTTATTACCAACTTGCTTTTGTAACGCCGGGTAATAAACCTTTGTGAGCCAATTCTCTCAAATGAATTCTGCAAAGACCGAAATCTCTGTGAAATCCGTGAGGTCTGCCGCAAACCGAGCATCTGTTATGCAGTCTTACTTTAGGATATTTTCCTGCTGCTGCAAGTGCTTCTCTTTTTGCTTCTTTGTTTATCATTGCCTTTTTAGCCACAATACGCTCCTTTATTTCTTAAACGGCATACCGAGATATCTCAAAAGCGCTCTGCCTTCTTCATCTGTTTGTGCCGTTGTTATTATCGATATATTCATACCCAAAACAGTATCGATTTCATCGTAACTTATTTCGGGGAACAATGACTGTTCTTTCAAACCGAGTGTGTAATTACCTCTGCCGTCAAAACTCTTCGGTGAAATACCTCTGAAGTCTCTGATTCTCGGTAATACTACACAGATTAATTTTTGAAGAAAATCATACATTCTTTCGCCTCTGAGTGTAACCATACATCCAACAGGCATACCTTCTCTGAGTTTGAAGGTAGCGATTGATTTCTTCGCCTTTGTTGAAACTGCCTTTTGACCTGCAATCTTCGTTAACTGATTAACGCAGATTTCTGCAAGTTTTGAGTTGTGGCAAGCTTCTCCGACACCCATGTTGATAACAACTTTGTTGAGTTTCGGGATTTGATGAACATTCTGATACTTAAATTCGTTCTTTAAAGCATCAACAACTTCTTCATCATACTTTTTTCTTAAACTTTTTGTGATTACTGTCATGATTTTTTTCCTTTTCGTAGAATACATCTTCGCTCAAACAAAGCAAGATGTCCATACTTTTTTTATACGTCTAATGTTTCGCCGCAATGTTTGCAAACACGAACTTTTTTACCGTCTTTTTCTTCGTGCTTGATTCTTGTAGCTTTCTGGCAAGCGGGACAGAAAAGCATAACTTTTGACGAATCAACCGCTGCTTCTTTCTTTACAAGACCGCCCTGAATTCCTGCCATGGGGTTCGGTTTTTGTGCTTTTGTTACCATATTTACACCTTCAACAAGCACCTTGTTTTCAGATGTGATAACTTTCTTCACGTTACCTGTTTTTCCTCTGTCTTTACCTGACACAACAACTACTTTGTCGCCGGTTCTAACATGAATATTGTGTTCTTCAACTTGTTTTTTTCTTTTCATTTTGTTGCCTTCCTAAATAACTTCCGGCGCAAGAGAAATGATTTTCATAAAATTCTTTTCTCTGAGCTCACGAGCAACCGGGCCGAAAACACGGGTTCCTCTGGGGTTTCCGTCTTTGTTAATAATTACTGCAGCATTTTCGTCAAATCTGATAACTGAACCGTCTGCACGTTTGATATCATGTTTTGTTCTTACAACAACCGCTCTGACTACATCTGATTTCTTAACCGTCATATTAGGTGTTGCATCCTTAACTGCTGCAATGATTACATCGCCGACGTATGCAAATTTCTTGTTTGAACTGCCTAACACTCTGATGCAAAGAAGTTCTTTTGCACCCGTATTATCCGCAACTTGTAATCTTGTTTCCTGTTGTATCATTTTACTTATCCTTTAATTTAGCAAAACTGCCTATTTAGCTTTTTCTACAACTTCAGCCACAACCCAGCGTTTGTCTGCTGAAATCGGTTTCGTTTCAACGATTCTGACTACATCGCCCTCTTTGCAGTCATTCTGTGCATCGTGAGCTTTGTAATGCTTTGTCGTTTCGATGATTTTTTTGTATTTGGGGTGTTGATTGTATTCTGCAACCTTGACAACTACTGTCTTGTCACATTTATTACTAACAACTGTACCTTGTTTTTCCTTTTTAGGCATTTTATTAACCTCTTTTTCTTCTTATTCCGCTTTTTCTTTGATTACGGTCTTGATTTGAGCAATTTCTCTTTTAATCTTACCGATTTGAGCGGTATTTTCAAGTTTGTTCAACGATTTCTGTACTCTTAAATCAAATAATTGTTTTTTGTAGTCAACAACTGCTGCTTTAAGTTCATCAACCGTTTTTTCGCGCATTTCTTTTATCTTCATTGTCCGCTACCTTATTTTTCTACTACCTTAACTTTGATAGGAAGTTTTTGAGCAGCCAACTCTAAAGCGTGTACTGCAACATCTCTTGATGAATATTCAATTTCAAAGAGAATTCTTCCGGGCTTAACAACAGCTACCCAATATTCAGGGTTACCTTTACCTTTACCCATACGAGTTTCAGCAGGTTTCGCCGTAATCGGTTTATCAGGGAAAATCTTAATCCAGACGTTGCCGCCTCTTTTAATTTCCCTTGTCATAGCACGTCTTGCCGCTTCTATTTGTCTGCTTGTAATCCATGCGGGTTCGCATGCCTGCAGACCGTACTGGCCGAATTGAAGTTCCGTTCCTCTTGTTTCGGAACCGTTCATTCTGCCTTTCATTCTTTTACGATATTTTGTTTTCTTGGGCATTAACATAGTTTATTGCTCCTGATTTTTCTTTTCTATTCGCTTACTTCTTCTGTTTGGGCTGCTGCCGCTTTTTTTCTTCTTCTGCCGACAGGTCTTTCTTCACTGGCGTGAGAACCTGTTGACTTCTTGGTCTTTATGTTTAAGTCTGCTTTTTCGCCGGGCATTAAGTCACCCTTGAAGACCCAAACTTTTACACCGATTTTGCCCATCATCGTATCTGCTTCCGCAAATCCGTAATCAACATCAGCTCTGAGTGTCTGCAAAGGAATTCTTCCTTCTTTTGCCCATTCGCTTCTCGCAATTTCAGCACCGCCAAGTCTTCCCGATACCATAACTTTGATACCCTGAACACCTGCTCTCATCGTTCTTTGCATAACCTGCTTCATCGCACGTCTGAAGGCGATACGTTTTTCAAGTTGTAATGCTACCGATTCTGCTGCCAACTGAGCATCTGCATCAATTCTTGCTACTTCTACTACATCAATCGTAACCGGTTTGCCGACCAGATTTGACACTGCAACTCTGAGTTCATCAATACCCTGACCGCCGCGGCCTACTACCACACCGGGCTTCGCCGTTGCAACAGTAACCGTTGTGTTTGATGCCTTTCTCGCAATAAGAATCTTTGCGACTCCTGCTGAGTATAATTTCTTCTTTATGAATTTTCTGATTTTTGCATCTTCGACTAAAAATTCCGGATAATTAGTTTTCTTAGCGTACCAGGTGCTCGACCAAGGTTGAATTATACCTACTCTGTATCCTGTCGGATGTGTTTTCTGTCCCACTTGTTTTTCTCCTATTTATTATCCGATACTTTTACTGTCAAATGTGAAGAACGTCTTAAACGCTTGTAAATTCTGCCTTGCGCTCTCGGCTTTCCTCTTTTGAGTGTTCTGCTTTCATCCGCATATATTTCAGAAACTTTTAACTGTTCTGCGGTCATACCGGATTGTTCGGTTGCGTTTGCAACTGCTGCGTTAAGATTCTTTTCGACCATTCTTGCCGCAAAATAGGGCATGAATTTCAAAATCTTCTGTGCTTCTATGACCGATTTGCCTCTTACTACGTTTATTACTCTGCGTAATTTACGTGCCGGCATGCTTATATTCTTTTGTATTGCCTTTGCTTCCATGATTAACCCCTCTTTGCCGTCTTATCTTGACCTGCGTGGCCTCTGAATAATCTGGTCGGAGCAAATTCACCGAGTCTGTGGCCAACCATCTGTTCCGTTACGTAAACAGGAACGTGTGTCTTTCCGTTATGTACTGCGATTGTATGTCCTAACATGTCAGGAACAATCATTGATGCTCTTGACCATGTCTTGATGACTTTCTTTTCACCGGCAGCATTCATTTTCTCGATTTTTGACTGAAGCGCAGGTTGAACAAAAGGTCCTTTTTTTAATGAACGAGCCATTTTAATTCTCCTTATCCGCGTTTTCTGCCTCTGACAATTAACTTGCCTGAAGCCTTCTTCTTGTTTCTTGTCTTGATGCCGAGTGCCGGTTTACCCCAAGGTGTCTTGGGATTTCCGCCGGGGCCGGTCTTACCTTCACCACCACCGTGAGGGTGATCGCAAGGGTTCATCGTAACACCTCTGACTGTCGGTCTTACACCTAAATAACGTGTACGTCCTGCTTTACCAATCTTTTGGTTTTTGAACTCTGCATTGCCGAGTACACCAACTGTTGCCAAGCATTCTTTTCTGACCATTCTCATTTCTGAACTAGCCATCTTAAGTGTTACATAATTTCCTTCTTTTGCCATTAACTGTGCTGCTCCGCCCGCAGTTCTGACCATCTTGCCGCCTCTGCCGGGTTCAAGTTCTACACAGTGTACCATTGTACCTAACGGTATTAATTCCAAAGGAAGTGCGTTACCTGTCAAAATATCTGCCGTCGGGCCCGATAAAATTGTATCACCTACGTTCAAACCGTGCGGTGTCAATATGTATCTCTTTTCGCCGTCAGCATATACTACTAACGATATTCTTACATTTCTGTTCGGATCGTATTCAATAGTCTTAACTACTGCAGGGATTCCGAATTTTTCTCTTTTAAAATCTACAATACGGTAAGCTCTTTTGTGTCCGCCGCCCTTGTGACGACAAGTAATTCTACCTGTATTGTTACGTCCTGCGGTCTTTCTGAGGTCTTTCAATAATGATTTTTCCGGCTTATCCGTTGTTATTTCGGCAAAATCACTTTTGGTCATTCCTCTTTGACCCGGAGATGTAGGATTTATTTTTCTGATTGCCATTGTTTACTATGCCCCCGTTAATTCTTCCAAAGGTTCGCCTTCAATCGTTACGATTGCTTTCTTTCCGGATTGCGATCTTCCAACGGAATATCCTACTCTCTTTGCTTTTGAGGGTTGATATACTGTTGATACCTTCGTTACCTTTCTGCCCGGATATGCAGCTTCTACGGCCTGTGCAATTTCTACCTTTGTTGCCGTCGGCAATACTTCAAAGGTATATTTGTTCATTGCTGTTGCTGCCATAGATTTTTCTGTGATTATAGGACGCTTAATTACGTCAAATAATGTTTCTTTGTTTGATTTTAAGTTACTCATTATTTCGATAACCTCTCAGTTATTTCATTGACCGCTGCTTCTGTCATTACAACAGAATCTGCGTCCAACAAGTCTTTTACGTTCAAATTGGAAGGAAGAATTACCTTAACTTTGGGTAAATTTCTTGATGCCAACTCTAAATTAGTGTTTTCTGCCGCCTTTGTATCTGCAATGATTAACACTTTTCCGCTAACGTTTAATGATTTCATTGCCTGAACCATTAATTTTGTTTTCGGTTCGCTGATTTGTGAAAAATCTTTTACCAAAACCGTGTTTTCAACTCTTGCTGAAAGTGCTGATTTTAATGCAAGTCTTCTTGCCTTTTGAGGCATATCAAATGCATAACTTCTCGGTTTGGGGCCAAAGATTACACCACCGCCTTCAAACAACGGGCTTCTGTTTGAACCTGCTCTGGCTCTGCCTGTTCCCTTTTGTTTCCAAGGCTTCTTGCCGCCGCCTGATACTTCTGCTCTTGTTTTTGCGCAAGCAGTACCCTGACGACCGTTGTTCAACTGTCTTCTGACAGCCATGTGCATTACATGTATATTAGGTTCTACTCCGAATACCTTTTCATCTAAAGATATTTGTCCGACCTGTTTTCCGTCTGTACTTAATATTGAAACTTCTTTTGCCATTGTTTTCATTCCTTATGATTAAGAGTTCCATTTAACTCTTGAGGGTACTACGGTAACTAATTTACCTTCCGGACCCGGTACCGAACCTTTTACTAACAACAAGTTGTTTTCGTTATCAACTTTAACAACCGTTAATTTAGTAATCGTGACTTTTTCATTACCCATATTGCCGGCCATTCTCTTACCTTTGATAACTCTGCCGGGGGTTGTACCTGCACCGATTGAACCGGGTTCTCTGTGGTTCTTTGAACCGTGTCCCATCGGGCCTCTTGAAAAGTTCCATCTTTTTACCGTTCCCTGAAATCCTTTTCCGATTGATTTTCCTGTTACGTCAACTTTTTCTACGTTTGCCAGAACAGATAAATCTATCTTTTGACCAACTTCATATGCTTCCGGGTTGTCAACTCTGAACTCTTGAAGATGTCTGAAATTTTCAAGTTTGTTTTTTGCGAAATGACCGATTTGTGCCTTTGTCAAATGTTTTTCTTTTGCTGCAACAACACCTGTCTGTATGGCATTATATCCGTCAGTATCTACCGTTTTTACTTGTGTTACTGTTAAAGGTTCTACCTTGATAACAGTTACGGGAATTGCAAGACCGTTGTCGTCAAAAACTTGGGTCATTCCCAATTTTTTTCCAATTACTCCGAGTGTCATTTTTTACCTTTCTTCTTGTGAGCGCTGCGTTAACCTTTTGACTCGCAGATCACATTCAATATCGGGGGAGTTTCCCTTTTCAATTGTATGTGATTAAGTTATCCTCTTATAACTTAACTTCGATGTCCACACCTGCGGGCAAATCCATTCTGCTGAGTTCGTCTGTCGTCTGTGCCGTAGGTTCGTATATATCGATTATTCTCTTGTGAGTTCTCATTTCAAAATGTTCTCTTGACTTCTTGTCAACGTGAGGACTTCTCAAAACGCAATATACACGTCTTTTTGTCGGCAACGGTATCGGCCCTGCCACTTTTGCGTCAGTTCTCTTTGCCGTTTCGACGATTTTTGCGGCGGAAACGTCTATAAGCTTGTGGTCATATGCTTTTAAGCAAACTCTTATTCTTTGTCTCTTGCCGTTACTCATTTGTTCTACTACTTTCTTTTTTTGTTTGTTTTACTGCCGTTCTGTCATGCAACATGAACGTACCGACCATATCGGCAACTTCTAATTTATATTAAACATGTTTTGTCGTCAACACTCAATTTTTTTTATTTTCAATAAAAATTTACAAATGTTAACAAATATTGTTTAAAATCTATACGAAAAATTTTAGATGAAAATTTTTTAAAATACTTCATCTGTATTTCGTATTAAAATCAAAAACGGTTTTCTTTATCCGCAGATTCTTTAAAAGGTATGGTCAAGACCATTTTATTGCCCCTGATATCCTTTTTTACCTTTTCGGAATCTATCAGGACGGGAAATATAATATTCTGATAAAATAAATTCTCTTTCTTTTCGCCATCCTTGCTGCGAAGATACATTCCCTTAATTTGTATGCCCTTTTCGGTTATCTCCACATCAAAATTGTCTTCATCGTTCCCGAAAGATTTCATATTTATCGTAACAACGTAATCTTTGTCCTTCGTTTCAACTTTGACGGGAGTAGAAGACGAGGTTTTCATATACTTAAACTCATCATCAACAGCCTTATTAAATTCATTTGTCAGAATTTTGAACGGCTGCATACCCATTTTATACATTGTCATATCCACAATTGTATAGACTGCGGCAAAGGTTCCCAAAAAGATTGCAATTATTATCAGAGCAAATTTCAAAACGCTGACATTTGAATTTGCCTTATCGGAATTTTTACTTTCATCTGTTTGATTATCCTGTATAATTTCAAGATTATTATTTTCGTCGCTCATATTTTATCCTTTTCTTTTATATAGAATGTCCTCTGAAGAATGCACTTATATCTTTTTTCTTTTTTAATTCCCGTATCAGAGTTACGACTCTGTCAATCGGCTCATAGGCTAGATTTCGTTTATCCGCTTCCGTCAGAGTAAATTCAACCAAATCGTACAAGTAATCGGGAAGATTATTTTTATTTTCCTCAAACCAATTAAGTTCGATATCAAAAGCAACCCAGCCTACGCCGTATTTTTCGGTTTGGTCAAAATATCCGGTTATTTCTTCTTTTGAATCGTTAATTTCGGGAATAATAATATATTTTGTTTTAACAAGACCTTTATGGTGCTGGGCTAAAAGATAATCGCCGATATTTACCCAGACTCTGTCGTAAACATCAACGCCCTTTATCCATTTATACATTTCTGCGGAGCCTGCATCTACGGAAATCATTATATTTACAACATCTTGTCTTAATCCCTCGGCTATTGCCTGCGAATATTTAATTCCGTTTGTAAGGACACGAACAGGTCGTATCTGCTTTTCGATAAACAATTGGATAAGTTTATCAAAATTTTGGGTTATGGAAGGCTCTCCGCCCGCAATGGATATAAAACCGCCCTGTCTTAAATATCCGTTATCGGACAACTGCTTGATGACGGGATAAACGTCGTATTCGGGAAAAACCGTCTTTATACCGTGAGTCAGCGAACAATATACACACTTTGAATTGCAGTAAAGACCGTGATTAAAATTTATGGTTGTAATGTAATCTTCATCATCATAGTCTTTTTCTTCGAGATAAATACAATTTTTGCAAATTGAAATACCCTCGCCCGTTTTCATTTTATTTCTGTATTCACGTTTCAGAGCAAAGAATTTTTCCAAATCAAGAAGTTCGCCGTGATAATCGTCCACAACCCTTAAAAACTGTCCATTTTCGTCAGTTCTTCTGCAGCAGAGATTAATTGAATCCTGTCCGAAATCAAGCCCGTGTTCTATCAAATCACAGCTGTAATACTTCATAATTTACCTGTTTATTTTAGTTTTTCTTTTTGCAACCGTATCAATCAGACCTTTAAACAGGGGGTGCGGTCTTTCGGGGCGTGATTTAAACTCGGGGTGGAACTGACATGCTACAAACCAGTCATTTTTAGGATATTCAACCATTTCACACAACATTCCGTCGGGTGAAACTCCCGAGAACACAAGACCTTTTTCCGCAATAATCTGTTTGTATTCGTTATTGACTTCGTATCTGTGTCTGTGACGTTCAAAAATCGTTTCCTGTCCGTATACGCCGTAAGCCTTTGTGCCTTTTTCAACGTGACATTCAAACTGACCTAATCTCATTGTTGCGCCGTAACCTTTAACGTGTTTTTGTTCTGTCATAAGGTCAATAACGGGATAAGGTGTACTTTCGCTGAATTCTGTACTGTTTGCGTTCTGAAGTCCCGCAACGTTTCTTGCAAATTCAATAACTGCGCACTGCATACCGAGGCACAAACCTAAAAACGGCAGGTTATTTTCTCTTGCATATTTAATTGCTCTTAATTTGCCTTCGATACCTCTGACACCAAAGCCGCCCGGAACAACGAGAGCATCAACGTCTTTTAAAATTTCACGGGTTGTATTATCGTCAACACATTCATCCGAGGCTATCCATTTTATGTCAATATTGGCGCTATGAGCATAGCCTGCGTGTTTTAAACTTTCTACAACGGATATATAGGCATCGGACAAATCCGTATATTTTCCCGCAATAGCAATTCTGAAAGTCTGTTTGGGATTTTTAATTCTTTCGTTGAGTTGAATCCATTCCTTCAAATCGGCATCACGATTATCGGGCATTTGAAGTCTGTTCAAAACAACCGCCGCCATATTTTGTTCTTCAAGCGCAAGAGGAACTTCATAAATACTGCTCATATCACAACACTCAATTACTGCGTCCTGCGCAACCGAACAAAACAGCGCAAGTTTTTCGAGTTCTTTTTTTGGAACCTTCATTGAGGTACGGCAAACTAAAACCTCAGGCTGAATACCGTAACTTCTCAAGGTTGCAACGCTGTGCTGCGAGGGTTTTGTCTTAATTTCGCCCGACGTTTGCAGATAAGGCAGTAAGGTTACGTGAATACTCAACGAGTTTCCGTAGCCCGCTTCCGTTCTGAACTGTCTGATTGCTTCAATAAACGGCAAACTTTCGATGTCGCCGATTGTACCGCCGATTTCCGTAATCAAAAAGTCGGGGGTAAACTGTTTTGTCGCCTTTACTATTCTTGATTTAATTTCGTTTGTAATATGGGGAACAACCTGAACGGTAGCGCCGAGATATTCGCCCTTTCTTTCCTTTTGGATAACTGTCTGGTAAATACTTCCCGACGTAACGTTATTAATATGACCTAAATTCGTATCGGTAAATCTTTCGTAGTGTCCCAAATCCAAATCAGTTTCCGCACCGTCATCGGTAACAAAAACTTCACCGTGCTGAAACGGACTCATCGTTCCGGGGTCAACATTGATATAAGGGTCAAATTTCTGAATTACAACGGAAAAACCTCTTGCTTTAAGAAGTTTTCCCAAACTTGCGGCTACAATACCTTTACCGAGAGAGGATACAACACCTCCCGTTATAAATATATATTTAGTCATTTATCATTCCAATCTTTTTTATATTTTGATATTTTTTAAATTAATTAATTGATTTTGGGAACTCTGAAAAAGCCGTCTTCTTCATAAGGAGCGTTCTTCATAAGTTCTTCTTTTGTCTGTTCGTATTTAACTTCGTCTTCTCTCATAACATTTGTTACGGGTATGGCATGAGGCATAGGCTCAATACCTGCCGTATCAACTTCTTTCATCTGCTCAACATAAGTCAGAATGTTTCCGAGTTGTTCTGCATATTTGTCGATTTCCGACTCTGTTAACTCTAATCTTGCAAGTTTTGCAACGTGTTTTACTTCTTCTTTTGTTATCATAATTTCCTGCCTTTGAAAAAATTGTAGCATAAATATTAAAAATTTTCAGAATTTTTATTGGGAAAAAATTTTAATATAATCAAGATTTCTGTCTTTATACCGTTCCTTCAGCGTTTCAAATTCTTCCGAAAAAGCCGCCTTATCGGTGATATCCCGTATAACGTTATTTTTCTTGTTCTGAACATACATTGCGCCGTCATAATATTCATAAGTCAGCCCGCATTTTTCGGTTTCTCTGACCGCATAGTCAAGCAGCATACTGACATGGGGGATATCATACTGGTATCTCGCCGCATACATACATTCAATTTCCCAGACTATTCGGTTAATTCCGATACTTTTTGCCCGTTGTAGAAAAGCATCAATTTCTTCAATTGAATCATTATAGCCCGCAATTATAATAAATTTAGCCTTTACCCTGTCAGGCTCCTTTTGGGCTTCGGCATATTTTTCAAGATTTTGCCATACTCTGTCGCAGGCATCAACCCGTTTGATTTTTTTATAGGTTTCTTTAACTGCGGTATCGGGAGATACAACCAAAATGACAGAATTGTTCTTTAAACCGTCCGTAACTGCCTGTGAATACTTTATACCCGAAGAATGTATCCTTACGAGAATTTTTTTCTCGGTGAACATATTGATTAATTCTTCAAACTCGGGCAGCATTGTGGGTTCTCCGCCCTGAAAGGTCAATTCACCCTCTGTATTGATTGCCTTTCCGCCGTTATAAGCAAACAACTCTTTCATCATCGGCAGAACGTTAAAATATTTATCCCCGCCGTTGTAGTCTTTACTGCAATACACGCATTTTGAGTTGCAAATATTCCAATGGTTTAAATTTATATGAGAAATATAGTCACCCTCATCTGTAAAAATGCGCTCATTTCCAAGAAGTCTGCAGCCTTTGCACTCTTTTTCGTTAATCCTTTTTCCGTCTTTTAAAATCTTTTTTAAGTCAAAAACATCTGCCCAGTCAACAGTGTTATCTTTATTTAATTTGATAATAAAAGGACGTCCGTTGTAACCGTGCGTCAGACAACAATCATGCAAAGAATCTTTTTCGACAGATATTCCGTGTGATAAAAGATGACAGTCCATTTTTGCTCCTTTTTGCATAATTATAGCATTAAAATAACGATAATTGTTTTGCAAAATGTTTGTCGAAAAACTTTTTGCGGTGATACTTTGTAAGCCCGTATTTATCGACGGCTTCAAGATGCTCCTCCGTCAGATAACCCTTGTTTTTTGCCCACAAATATTCGGGGAACATTCTGTCTAATTCAAGCATATACCTGTCTCTCGTAACCTTTGCCAAAACACTCGCCGCCGCAATGCTTGCGGATTTTCCGTCCCCTTTTACGATTGTCCTTTGGGGATATTCAAACTGCGGGATAATTCTGTTTCCGTCAACAAGAACAAGAACGTCCTTTTGTCCGATTTTTTCAATTACGTTAGAACAAGCCTTTTTCATACAGTTTAAAGAGGTCTTTAAAATATTCGTTCTTTCGATTTCTTCTACACTGCCAAAAACAATGTCGTAAACCGAAGTTTGCAAAATCACCTCAAAAAGTTCCTCTCTGACTTTTTCGGTAATTTTTTTGGAATCGTTGAGTTTTTCAAGTGCTTTTGTAAGTGATTTGTCAATTTCGGGAAAATACACGGTGGCTGCGACAACATCACCCGCCCCCGGGCCTCTGCCAGCCTCATCGGTACCGATTATAATACCGTTTTCCTTCAAAAGTTTTTTATCAAAACCAAACAATTTATTCATCGAGCATCAACCTGCCGAGTCTGCCGTCACGAAAGTCGTTCATCAGCATCGATGCCGCTCTTAACGTATCGGGCTTTGAATTTTGACCCAAAAGATTTCTCTTTTGGGCAAGATTTTCAAGCGTAAAATCATCTTCTGCCGCAAAGCCGTATTTTTCCCTTATGTTCTCGGGATAAAGCCTGTGCATTAACTTTAAAAATTCTTCGGCTACACTTTCAAGTTCATAAGCGTTTTCCCCGATTGAATCAACAAAGGCAAGCCGCAAAGCCTTTTCCTGCTCTACCTGTTTAACGGGAATAATCCCCGGGGTGTCGAGCAAATCAATTCTCGGATTAATTCTGACCCACTGCTGCTGTCTTGTCACACCCGCCTTTGCGCCCGTTTTCGTCTTTGTCTTTTTTATGAGTTTGTTTATAACCGTCGATTTTCCAACATTGGGCATGCCGATTACCATAGCCCTTGCGGGACGGGGTAAAAGCCCCTTTTGTACAAGTTTTGTAATGGCGGGCTTGCTCAAATCGGCAATTTTATTCACAATTTTGTTAATATCTTTGTTATCCTTGGAACTTGTAAAAATTATGTCGCAGTCGGTTTCTTTTTGTATTGCATCAACAAAGGGTTTTGCCTTGTCGATATCCGCAACGTCAGACTTGTTCATTATGATAAGTCTGGGCTTTTCGCCGATAAGTTTTTTGATTTCAGGATACATCGAACTTACGGGAATTCTTGCATCAACAACCTCAACGACGACATCAACAAGATTTAACTGTTCTTTCAGCCGACGTTCCGCCTTTGCAATATGCCCCGGATACCAATGTATAAACTTCATAACGTTTCCTTACTAAATAAAGCCATAACCTGTATGATTATGGCTTTTAAACTTCATAAACTGAACTGACCGAAAATTATTTTTTGTTTTCAATCTTTTCTTTAATACGAGTTGCTTTACCTGTTCTTTCTCTGAGGTAGTAAAGTTTAGCACGTTTAACATCACCTTTTCTGATAACCGCAATTTTTTCAATACGGGGAGAATAAACGGGGAATACACGTTCTACACCAACGCCCTGGAAAGTTTTTCTGACAGTAATTGTCTTGCCGACACCGCTGCCACGCTTTTTAATGATAGTTCCTTCAAAAGCCTGTATTCTTTCTTTGTTTCCTTCAACGATTCTGACGGAAACTCTGACGGTATCGCCGGGCTTTAAATCCGGTAACTCTTTATTTACAGTTTCTTTGTTTAAGTCTTTTACAATAGGGTTCATGACTTATTCCTTCCTTTTTGAAGTTTGCTTTTATATGATAAGCAAAAAAAATTTTAAATACAAGTTATTTTTTTTAAAAATTTTATTCGCCTATCATTTGATTAATTTCCGCAACCATTTCATCAGCATCAAAACCGTGAACTTTTGCGCCTGCTTCGAGATTTTCAAATTTTGCTGCGGCACAACCGATACAGCCCATGCCGTATTTTGCAAAAATTTCAAGTGTTTCGGGGTGATTTTGTACTATATCGATAATGCTCATTTCTTTTGTAACTTTTGCCATTTCTGTCCTCTTTTCCGTTGATTTTTAAAAAAATATTATTAAATTTTAATTACAGAAGTTATTATACAACAAAGGAGAAAAAAATGGATTTTTCAAAATTAAATTTGTTCAAAAAATTTAAAGATACAATGCCGATAGGTTTGAGTTCACTCGGTTTAAAACGTAAACCGAAAGCCAGAAAACAAATCAGAAACAAAAACGGCTATCCGAACTTTTTTGTATTTGACAGAGTCGCCCCCGTGACGAATTAAGGACTTGCCGAAGTAATCCGCAAAAAACGCAGGGTAGACTTTAGTCTACCAAAAACTGCAATTAATTCAGAATGTAGTTTTAGCGGAACCCAACAATTTAAGATAGTTTAGGGTGACAGGAATTAAAAATTGTCATTCTGAACCCGAAAGGGTGAAGAATCCAGCCGAAAAAAACAAATGCTGAAAAATCATAAGAACTAAATCAAAAAATCAGCTGGATACTTCGCTAGCGCTCAGTATGACAATCGAGGAAAAAGACTCCTCTCCCTAACCCTCTCACACAAAGGGGCGGGAAAACAAAATAAAAAAGAATGTAGAGTAGACTTTAGTCTACCGAAAATATTTTCAAAATTTTAAATATTTCCTATCGGCTGGATTGCCACGAAAATCAAAGATTGCCTTGCAATGACAACTTTCGTCTTTGCGAGGCTTGTCCGAAGCAATCCCAAAAACAAAAAAACAGAACCTCTGTTCTTGTAATATAAAGATATTTTAAATATTTTATAAAAAGTATTTGCAAATATTTTTTTTATGAATATAATAATTTTACAGGGATATTCCTCGGTAGCTCAATGGCGGAGCATTCGGCTGTTAACCGAAGGGTTGTAGGTTCGAGTCCCACCCGAGGAGAATTTTTCATTTAGAGGGTTTGAGACATCTCAAACCCTCTATTATTTTGAAATTTTGTTTCTAGTGCTTTTAACCTATTTTTTTTATTAAGAACATACTTTTCTGTCTGAAACTATTTGATTATAAAGGTAATCGGCCATTTTTTCAATTTTTTCAGTATTCAATTCTTGTTTTAAATCTACTTGAATAGAAATAACATTATATGCACTTTTAAATGCATCTGGTATATGTTCATTGTTACTATTTACATAATTATACAAAATATCCCTATTATTATCTGCTTCTTCTGTGTTTAAGAAATATCTTGTTGTATCTTG
>JAILHI010000003.1 GCA_024695865.1 Candidatus Gastranaerophilales bacterium | reverse complement strand
GTCAAAATCAGATGATGCTTATGCAGCACAAATGAACGCTAAACAAAAGCAAATCGATACTGAAAAACAAAGACTTACTACTTTGTTAAACGCAGCACAACAGGAACTTCAACAGGTTGAAAAGGCAGAAGAAAGCGCAATTAAGAGCGCAACTCCTAAATACGTTGCTTAATCAAAAGTTCAGAAAGAAAAGGGATAACTTAACGGTTATCCCTTTTTTTATGTCTGAAAACCATAAACGGTATTTTTCTAAAAGAATTTTTTTATTCAAATTCAGAATACAGTTTTTTATACAAAACGGGGTTCCAATCTCCCGAAAAAATCGGTATATCGGTATATTTATCGGCAAGAGACAAATCAATTTCCCCGATAATCAAATCGTCTTTTTCAGAGTCTTTGTCGCCGAACATTTTTCCCGCATAAACAAAATAGCCTCCTTTTGATTTATCGGGGCCGATTATACAGCTTCCGCCCGTAAAATTGCTTCTGATTTCTTTTCCGCACAAGTTTGCAGAGGCTATAAAAACATAGTTTGTGTAGGCATAGGCGGGAAGTGTCAGTTTTGCGGCACCCATTGTGCATGGTACATCAGGGCATGCCGTTACGTTCAAAATTAATCTTGCGCCTTTTGCCCTGTAATATCTGATTAATTCAGGAAAACAGTAGGTGTCATAACAAATGGTTATGCCGATTTTTCCAAATTCAGAATCAATAAGTTCAGGTTTTTCCCCTGTTTCCGCCCATTCTTTTTCGTCAAACGGAAGGTGAAGTTTTCTGTAAGAGGTACATTTTCCGTCGGGATATATTATTGCTGCCGAGTTATAGATTTTATCATCAGACTTTTCAGCCATGCCAAAAACAACATACATGCCATATTTTTTTGCATATTCGGAAACAATTTCGGTTGATTTCCCGGGTATTGTTTCAGCAAGTTTTAGATGCATTTTTTCGGATTTTTGATGTTCTTTGTCGTTATCGTATCCTGTCAAAGCCGTTTCGGGAAAAACAATTAAATTTGTTTTTTGTTCGCCTGCCTTTTGGCAGTATTCACAGATTGATTTAAGGTTTTTTTCTTTGTTTCCCCATACGGTTTTGAAATTTACTACCGCAATTTTTATTTTGTTTTCCATTATTTTGGTATGCCTTTTATAAAACACCTTTTGTTGACATGATTTTGTTCTGATTTTTTTCATCGATGGAAACGGCTTGCGCCAAGGCTCTTGCAAAGGCTTTGAAAACCGCTTCAATGATGTGATGGGTATCTTCGCCGTCAAGCATGTCTATATGGATTGCTGCTTTTAAACTTTGAGATAAACTTCTGAAAAAGTGTGCGAGTAAAACGGTTTCAAAATCAGAGGTTTTTTCGTCTTTTAAGGGAACGTTTACTTTGCAAAAGGCTCTGCCCGACAAGTCAAGAACACATCTGACGAGGGCTTCGTCCATCGGCAGAAATTGTGTTCCGTATCTTTTTATGCCTTTTTTATCGCCGAGGGCTTCCGAAATAGCCTCGCCGAGAGTGATTGCGGTATCTTCAACGAGGTGGTGGCTGTCGCCGTCGAGGGATTTTGCTTCGATTGTGATATCAAAGTCCGAATGTGCGGCAAATTGTTCGAGCATGTGTTTGAAAAATTTTAAGTCTGTTTCAATTTTATATTGTCCGTTGCCGTCTATATTTATTTCGGTTTTTATTGATGTTTCTTTTGTTGTTCTTTCTTTTTTTGAAGTTCTCATATTATTTTCTTTCCGTAATTTGTTCAAGTTTGTTTATTGATTTTAAAACCTTTTTTGCCCCGCTCTGTTTTAAAAGTTTTTTGTATTCGTCTGTCTGATTTTGAGGGGGGAGAATACCGACGGCTATGACATTTGCTTTAATTCCGCAGAGCATATCGTCTTTTGTATCGCCAAAATAATAAATATTTGTTGAAGATACTGATTTTTTGATTTTTTCAATTCCCAAAATATCGGGTTTTTGTTTGTCTTTCGGCAGGTCGTCCATTGTGATTATCGGGTAAAAGTACCGTTCGACATTTTCTTTTTGCAGGGTGAAAAGCGCTTCGGTTCTCGGTCTGCCCGTAAAGATTGCGAGATTATATTTTTCTGACAGTTTTTTTATTAATTTTTTATCAAACAAAAACTTTTCTTTGCTTATTAAGCCTTTTCCGTTATCAAAATAGATTTTTTCAAAGACTTCGATAATCTTTTTTTTGCTGACTTTGAAACCGTCTTTTTTTAGCAGATATTCTGTCAAATCCCAGTCGTTGTTGAGTCCGCCAAGGCTTTTTGCCTGTGAAATATCGTCATAAGTTACGGTTTTGCCTTTTGCAAAATATTCGTAAGTTTTTTTAATGGTTGTTCTGTAAGAGTTTGAAACATCGACCAGAACGCCGTCCATATCAAAAATGAGAGTTTTTTTAGGCTGCAAAAGGGAAATGATTTTTTTGCAGTTTTTTAAATCGGGAGCGGTAATTCTGATTAGACCCTGCATATCGGGAGCGGAAAATTTTCTGACTTTTATTCCGTTCTTCAAAAGGGTATTGAAAACAAAATCGGCTTTTTCTTTTGCATCAATCAGTACAAAGTTTGCTTCTGACGGATAAACCGTAAAGCCTGTGTTTTTAAGTTCTTTTGTCAGGTATTCGACAGATTTTTTGACGGCTTTTCTTACTTTTTTAAAATGTTCTGTATCTGATAAAGCCGCTTCTGCGAGAGTTGCCGCTATTGTGTTTACGGAATAGGGCGAAATAACTGTTTTTAAGAGTTTGACTCTGTCGGGGTGAGTGATAATGTAGCCTATCCTGAGCCCTGCAAGTGCAAAATCTTTTGAAAAAGATTTGACAACGGCGATATTGTCGTATTTTTTAACTTTGCTTATCATCGAAAAATCACAGTAACCCGCATAAGTTTCGTCAAAAATAACGAGTTTGTCTTTTGCGGCTTTGATGATTTTGTCTGCAAGTTCTTCGTTCAGACAATCGCCTGTCGGATTGTTCGGACTTGTAAGATGTACGATTTTAATCTTCTGGTTATTTTTAATCTGTTTTAAAAATTCGTTAATCGGAAAAACCCAGCGTTTTTTGTAGGGAATTTCAATAACTTCTCCGCCCGAAATCTGTGCATAAAGTTTCGGCATTGAAAAAGACGGAGTAACGGTCAGCATTGCATCGCCGTTTTCGAGATAGGCATTCATTAGGGAAAATAAGGCCTCATCGGCGCCGTTTGTAACTTTTATATTATCAATCGAAACACCGTAAAAATCTGCAAGTTTCTGCGTCAGACTGCCGTAAACGGGGTATTTCAGAAGTTGTTCTTTTGTGATTTTATGCAGGGCTTCAATAACCTTGTCAGATGCTCCGAAAAGATTTTCGTTTGCATCAATTTTTAAAGAATATTCTTCTTCAAAAAGAGGAACATCATAAGGTTTTGTATTTTTTACGGATAGTTTTGGTTCTGTCATGGTTTATTTTACGTAAAAATCTGCATTAACGGTGGCTCTGACTTTAATTTTTCCGGGGGTAACAGAGGTTTCAGGTTCGGCAGTTTCGCCGTCTGCCGCCATCATTTTAGCCGAATAGTTACGGAAGTTTGAGGTATTGTGCATTTGTGTGTAACAGCCCGTATTTACCGATTTAACACCTTTTATTGTTTCTTTTGCGGCAGATGCTGTTTGAGTTGCCATATCATAAGCCTCTTTTGTTGCGAGGTTGATTAACTCTTTGCAGATTGTTCCGTCATTTTCAAAAGAAAAGGATAAAGAACCTACTCTGTCCGCACCTGCTTTTATTGCGGCGTCAATCATTTTGCCGAGTTGTTCGGTTGCTTTTGTTTTTACCGTTACGGAATTAACTACCGTGTAGCCCGTAATCTGACGTTTGTTGTTTTTTGTGTAGGTGTAATTCGGGTTTGCGGAATAACTTCCCGTTCTGATTTCGGTTGTGTTCGGGTAGTCTGCTTTGAATTTTTCAAGAACTTTTTTGATGTCCGCAATGACGGCTTTGTTTTCCGTTGAAGCCTGTTCTATTGTTTTTGCCGTATTTTCTTTGGTAAAGGTGATTTCTGCAATGTTAGGGTAAACATCTTTTGTTTTTTCGGAATGAGTCGATATGTAACCTCTTTGTTCGGTTACTTTTTCTAACGGTGCCGAATATGAAATATTTTGGAAAAATAAAAGTGCAGTTAAAAGTAAAATTAATTTTTTCATTTGTTTACCCTCTCTCTAATTTTAAAACCAAATTATTCTTGTTCTTCGTTTGAATTGTTTTCTTTTTGCAATTCTTCCTGTTCACGCTGAAGTTTTTCGACAAATTCTCTGATTTCTTCATCGTCCATTGTGCTTTGGCAGCCAAAATGCAAAGACGGAAAATTTCCGTTAAAGGCGAACCAGATGAGGAAGATAATACCCCAGAGCATGACACCGTGTAATAATGTCATTTGAGGCATATCGGTTATATACATTGCGGCAAAATTCCAAATGTGCATTGCAACAAACCCGGGGAAAACCGTGAAGCCCGTAACCAGACAACATACAACAAAAATAGCGGTTAAAATGCCTTTAAGCCCTCTTATTTCAATTATTCTGCCGTGTTTGTTCATTCTTCCTCTGCCAATTTTTTAAATTCATCTTCGTTTAATATTATAACACCCAAAGAAGATGCTTTGTCAAATTTTGACCCCGGATTTTCTCCGCATAAGACATAAGATGTTTTTTTGCTGACCGATGATGAAATTTTGCCGCCCAGAGATTTTATTTGCGCTTCAAAATCCGCTCTCGGTTTTGATAAAGTACCCGTTATTACAAAGGTCAGATTTTTGAATTTGTCGGAAATTAACTGATTGTCATTGTTTTGAGGATTTACCCCGTTTTGTAGTAATTTTTCAATCAGTTTTTTGTTATCCTCTTTTTCAAAGAAACCTACGACGCTTTGCGCTACTTTTTCGCCGACTCCGTCGATTGCCGTCAGTTCCTCGGTCTTTGCGGACATTATTTTTTCAAGTGTCGGAAATTCGTTTGTAATTAATTCCGCAGTTTCTTTTCCGACAAGTTTTATGGAAAGCGAGGTAATAAACCTTTTTAAAGACCTTGTTTTGCTTTCCTCTATTGATTTTAAAAGGTTTTGTGCGGATTTTTCTTTGATTAAATCAAGTTTCATCAAATCGGCTTCTGTCAGTGTGTATATATCCGCAATATCTCTGATAATGCCTTTATCAACGGCATCATCAACAATTGCTTCTCCGAGTCCGTCAATATCCATACCCTCTTTTGAACACCAGTATTCGATTTTGCCTTTAATTTGTGCGGGACAGGTGTCGCTGTTTGGACAGTACAAAACAACTTCCCCTTCGGGTTTTATGAGTTTTGTGCTGCAGACGGGACAGTTTTGCGGGGTTTCAAAAACACCGTGGTCGCCTGAATTATCTGATTTTTTTATTACCTTCGGTATAATTTCGGCGGCTTTTTTGATGATTACTTTATCGCCGATGTTTATTCCGAGTCTTTGAATTTCGTCAAAATTGTGCAGACTTGCCCTTTTGACTATCGTTCCCGCAAGTTTTACGGGGGTTAAAATCGCAACGGGTGTTAAGGCGCCTGTTTTGCCGACGCTGAGTTCAACATCAAGCAGTTCGGTTTCAATTTCCTCGGGCGGAAACTTGAAGGCTGTTGCCCACTTTGGCGCTCTTGCCGTGTAGCCGAGTTCATTTTGTTTTGATACATCGTTGATTTTTACAACAACACCATCTGTGGCATAGTCAAGATTGTGTCTTTCAAATTCCCAGTCATTGCAATACTTTTCGACACCCTGAATACTTTGGTGAAGTTTTGCATTTTCGTTTACCGTAAAACCCTCTTTTTTTAACAGTTCAAGTATCTCAAAGTGAGTCTTCGGGCTGTTGTTGTCGGGAAACACTGCCGCATAGGCGAAGAATCTTAAATCTCTTTCGCCCGTGATTTCGGCATTATCCTGTCTTAAAGAGCCTGCCGCCGCATTTCTGGGGTTTGCAAATTCTTTTCCGTCTGTTTCACGCTGTTTTTCGTTGAGTTTTTCAAAAGACGAAACGGGCATATAAACTTCGCCCCTGACTTCAAGATTGATTTTGTCTTTGAGTTGCTGGGGAATGTTTTTAATTTGTCTTATGTTATCTGTTATAATTTCACCGACAATGCCGTCGCCACGTGTTGCCCCTGTGATTAATTTTCCGTTTTGATAAGACAGGGCGCAGGCAAGGCCGTCTATTTTAAGTTCCGAAACCACTTCAATTTTTTCCGACGGGTATTCTTTTTGTATTCTTTCATACCAATGCTTTAAATCGCCGAAGTTGTTTGAGTTATCCAGACTGTAAAGTCGGTATTTGTGTTTGATTTCTTTGAATTTTTCGGAGGTCTTTGAGCCTACCTTTTGTGTCGGGCTGTCCGCCGTTGCGTATTGCGGGTACATTTCTTCGAGTTTTTTTAATTCCCGAAAGAGTTCATCATATTCAAAATCTGAGATTGTCGGATTATCGTCCTCGTAATACGCTTTATTGTGTTTGTTTATTTCTGCCTTTAAATCTTCTATTCTTTGTCTGAAAAGTTCCAAAATATACCTCTTTTTCGGTTCTTAAAATCAGTTGTTAATATCTTTATCTTCTTTGATTTCGTCTTTGGGAAGATATTTTATGTTTGTAATTTCGCAATAAACTTTTCCCGTTGAAACGACTTCGTAAACGAAGAATCTGTCCATATAAGCCAAATCACTGTGTTTTAAAACAAGATAAACGTTTCTTGTATCGCCGTAGTTATCGTAAACTTGTTCAAAATCCATTTCGCCGTTAAAAATAACGGGTGCCGCATAATAATATATCATTGAGTATTTGTTTCGGACGTTGTAGGTTGCAAGCATTGCATTGTCCTGCTTTGCCTTTTCTGCAAAGTTAATAAGGTCGTTTTCTCCAAAAGAGGAAACGTAGTTGTATAACAATCCCGTCAGAAAAAAGAAAAACAGAATTGAAAAAGTAATGTGCATCGAAAAATTTAAAACTTTTCTTTTCAGAACAACGGCAATCAATCCGGGAACCGATACAAACAGTGTTATGACCATTATCGGTATGATTAAAGGTTCAACGTATTCTTTCTGAAGCGGTGTTACGAAGAAATATGATGCCGTTAATACAACGGTTGCAAGAACAAGCATTATATAAAACAGAAGAGATGGGATAAAAACCGCTTTTTTATGGGCGTCAGAATCAATATTTCTGTACCAGTAGTAGCCTGATGTGAACGACATAAAAAAGAAGAAGGTTAAAAATATGTCAAAACTGTCTTTGTGCCATATAAAAGCATAACAAAGAGAACAAACTATTGCCCAAATTGAGATTAAAAAGAATTTTCTTCCCTCGTCAAAGGTTATTTGTTTTATCGGGGTTTTGTGAATAAAAATTTCTCTGAAAATTTTGACAAAAAGTGATGCAAAAATTGTCAGAAAAGACAAAATCCATGGCAATCCGCCTAAAACGAGGAACAATCCGTCGTTTTTAATAATATGTAATAATTTTTCCTCCATATTTCCGCAGAAAATCTGCGGAGCGGACGATGCGCCGATAAAGTACAAAAAGTCGTAACTGAAAAGTTTATACCCTGCAAAAAAATACAAAGAAAGGCATAAAACATACGTCAGAAGTCCCGGAAAAATATTCTTCGGCTCGATAAATTCCCTGAATTTATTACAAATAATCAGAACGGGAAAAACAATTACAAAAGGAAGCATAAAGCAACTTATTTCCCCGCTTAATGCCGCAAGCAGAGAGAAAAACCAAAACGAAAAATAATAATACGGTTTGCGTTCAAATCTTTCTATAAAGGCGGGCATGCAGCAGGATAAAACGGCTATGGTTATAAAGCATGCCGAAAATAATTTTGGTGAAGATACTGATGAAGAAACGAGAAAAGCAATGTTTGCAAATAAAGACAACGTAATTATTATTGCAAATTTTTTGTTAACCATTCTTTTTGTGAAGGCGAAAACCGCCGCAAGAGTTGCAAAAGTGCATAAAACAGACGGAAGTCTGAGAGCAAATTCGCCCATTCTTCCGAAAATCAGGGTGGATATTTTTACAAAGAAGTAATAAAAAATCCCCGCCCCGAAAGTTATTTTACCATCTATGTACGGAACAAGAAGTGATTTGACACCGTGCATTTCCGACAAAACGGCGGCATATTTTGTTTCGTCGAGAAAATCCACCAGAACATAACTGCTTATACGTATCAGGTACAGCAAAAAACATATACCCGCAAGTGTAATAAATAAGTATTTTTTGTCAATTATTTTTGTCATTAAATCCGATTATTGATTATTTTCCTGCACATAATCATTATAATCCGATAAATCGTAAATGTCAGCCTGAAAATCTAACGGTTCGATTTTAACAAGCCAGCCGTCAGATAAAGGCTCGTTATTTAAGGCATCTAAAGAATCGTTCAAAAGAGGATTAATTTCAATTATTTTTCCTGCAACGGGCATGTATAATTCCGTTGCGGCGCCGTCAGCCTCTACCGTTGCAAAAACTTCTTTTTTTGCATAGACGGAATTCGTGTCGGGAAATTCTACAAAAATAATATCTCCCAATTTTTGAAGTAATATATCGGTTAAGCCTACAACCGCATAATCTCCGTAATCAATTACAAATTCGTGAGTCTTTGCACACAAAAGCCCATCGGGAATGTTCATTCTTAATCCTTTCCTTGCGCTGTTATATAATTTAATTATATTATTTAGCCAAACATGTCAAGTATTTAACAAGTTTATACATGAGCGGTTACGGATTTTATGATTTCTTCGGCAAGCAGGCAAGCTTTTTTGTATTCTTCGGTATTTTCGGTAAGATTTTTTATTTTTAAATAATCTGTTACGGCTTTTCTTGCAAAAGAACCGATAGCAACCCCGCAGAGATTCACACCGCACATTTTTGCAAGTTCAAAAGTTTTTGTGTTTGTTCCGCCCGAGGCGAAAAGGTATATCGGAAAATTTTGTTTTTGGATTAATTCTGCTGATGCAACGGCCTGCAAGGTTGCCTGATAATCGTCTTTGTTTCCCGACATCGAAATCCCGTCTGCCTGAATTATTGTTGTAAATGGTTTTCGGTAAGACAGCATTTCCGTGAGCAGTTTTATTATTTTTTCATCACCGATATTTTTTCTGCTTATGCAAATGCTCAAAATGCCGTTAAAATGCCTGTTTAAAAACTTCCACTCTGATAAAATTTCTTTTTTGTTTTTGCCCGAAATATGAAATTCTATGCAGTCAACAGAGGATAGAATGTATTCGGTCAAAATATCTTTAATATCGGCTTCCTGCTTTTTTGTTCCGATTGCGTTGAAGGGACAAATTCCGATACATTTTTGACAGCCGATACATCTTATTTCGTCCGTATAATATTTGTTTTCTTTTTTAAGAATTGCTTTACGGCTGCAAACGTCTTTGCATTTTCCGCAGGCTTGGCATTTACCCCGATTGATAAAGGCTTTTGAAAGGTGGATATCGTCTTTTGTTCCGATACTTATACAAAGATATCGGTCTTTTTTTTGTTTTGATTTTTCTATGCCGATTTTTGCGCTTTCAATAATTTCTTTTTTTGCGGCAATATCAAAAAAACGGCAGCCTGCCTTTGAATACACGGCAATCAGATTTTCGACTTCCGTTTTGTCCTCATTGCCCGCTCCGCAGATTAGTTTAAAACAATTTCCTTTTTCCAAAAAATCTTTCAGCATCGAACCTCAACAGTAAATTTCTTTTTCGTTTTTATAGGTAACAAAGGCGATTTTTGAATTAGCCTTTTTAACGTATTTTCTTTCGGTGTAAATAATCGGAATTTTTGCGTTTTGCTGTGCTTTTGAAAACCTTTTTGCAAGTTTTGCGCAGGAAAGCAGAACCTCATCATCAACCTTTTGATTACCGCATTTCAGAATAACATGAGCCCCGTGCATATTTAAAGGGTGAAACCATAAATCCTCGGGAGCGGCGATTTTTGAAAGCAGATAATCGTTCTGAACGGAATTTTTTCCGAGATAAACCTTAAATCCGCCGATTTCTCTCATATCGAGATTATGCTCTTTTTTAACACGTTTTTCTTTGGTTTTATCGGTTTTTATTCCGATTTCTTCCTCAATTTCTTCAATTTCCTCTAAATTTGAGGCGATTTCCGTGTAAAATTTTTGCTGCTCTTTTTCTTCAAGCAGGGCTTCCGTTTCTTCGATTTTGTTTTCGGCGTATTCTATTGCCGTTTTTGTTTTTTTGTAGAGTTTGTAATATCGGTTTGCATTCTGAATTATTGAACAGTTCGTATCGAGTTCAATTTCGGTATTTTGATTGTCGTAAGGGTTGAAAAGGGTAATTTTCGGCTTGATTTCGGCATTAATATTCATCATTAAAATGTCGGCTTTTATTTTGTAGTTGTCTGCTTTTTCGGTTTCAAGCAGTTTTGCCCTGAAAATTTCCGTCTGTTTTAAAAGTTTTTTGATATGAGAGTCTAAAATCAGAGTGATTTTTTGTTTTCTTTGTTTCAGAAGTTTTTGAAGCATGTTGTGTTCAAAATAATCGTTAATCATTTTATTTACGGACGGAAAAGGTTTAAAGCCCGAGTCTGTAAAGAGTGAAAATTCATTGTTTTCAATATCGGCAGAGGGTTTGATATCCTGTAAGGAAACGGTTTTTTGAAGCAAAAGAAAAAGTTTTTTCAGAAATCTTTCGTCAAAATCACTACCGTTTAAGGCTTTGATAACCTGTTTAACAAGCGGGTTTGTAAGATAATAATATTCATTTGCAACTGCAAAGGACAGGGATATTTCATCAAAATTTCCCGTAAATTTCCGAACAAAGTTTTCCTCGCTTTCGGACAGAATATCTGATTTGTTTTGCTTTTCGGGATAGATGTAGGGCAGAGTGCCTGCAAGTTCCCTGTATTTGCTTTTTTCTTCCCCGACGTTGTGAGCGCAGCCGATAATGATTTTGGTATCAAAATTATACAAAATGATGTTGCTGTATTTTCCCATCAATTCTGCCGCAAGACAGATGGTGTTTGTATCACCGAGAGAATCTCTGTATTCAAAGTGCATTTCTAATATTCTTTCGCCGAAGGGCTGAACGATTTTTGTAATTTTGCCGTTCTGGATATATTTTCTCAAAAGCATGCAGAACATTGGTGCTTCGTTAGGGATAGTGATGCCGCGTTTTTGAGTATCTTCGACAAAACAGAGGTGAAAAAACTCGGGGTTGATGTTTATGTATAATTTTTTGTTTTCGCCGTTGTTACGCAACTGAATGAGCAACTCTCGTCTTGAGGGCTGCTGAATTTTCTTTATCGCTGCTCCCGTTAAAAATTCTCTGTTTTCTTCAACAAAAGCCTTTAATGTCAGTGCATCAAAATTTATCATAATAAATCTCTTTTGCAGTATTGTAGCATAAGAAAAGACTCAACGATATTATATTTTGGTAATTTTTGTTTGTTATAGTTGTAAATCTTTATGTTTGTTGTCATTGCGAGCGAACAAAGTGAGCGTGGCAATCCGGCAAACTTTTCAAGGGACTGCCATGGGCAAAAGCCCTCGCAGTGACGTATTAGATTAATTTTGTAGTCACTTGCGGATAGATTCCTTATATTAAAAAATCCTATTTGCATCGGATTTTACATTAAAATTAAACTTTTTTTGGAATTTACAATATCGGGTTCAAACATAAACAGTTTAGCGGGACGTTTTGAACTTGATTTTGTGTATTCGTCGGTTTCAATAAGCATTTCGCCCGTAAGAATTTTTTTACGGAAGTTTCTTTTATCAAGTTGTTTGTTCAAAATCAATTCGTAAGTTCTTTGTAATTCCGTTAAAGTAAACTTTTCGGGAAGCAGTTTGTAGGAAATCGGGAAATATTCGAGTCTTGCACGTGTTCTCTGAATGGAATATTCGATAATTGTTTTATGGTCGAAAGCCATTTCGGGTAAATTGTAAACGTCATGCCAGTTAACAAGTTCGGGGTTTTCGTTTTCAAAAATATGTTCGACGTCTTCCGCTTTTACGAGGGCATAATATGCGCAGGTAATGACTCTGGCATTAGGATATCTCAACGGGTCGCCGAACGTGTATAACTGTTCCAGATAAATATCTTCAACGTCGGTTTTTTCCTTTAAGATACGGAGAGCCGCATCGTCAAGATTTTCCGATAATCTGATAAATCCGCCCGGGATTGCCCATCTTCCCTTAAAAGGCTCTCTGTTTCTTTTTGTCAGAAGAACCTGAAGTTTATTGTTTTTTATTGTAAGAACCACGACGTCTATTGTAAGTTCGTGAGTTTTTATTTCGTTAAACATATATTATCCTAAATCGCTTGATTTAGCATGAAAAGGGTTAAAATTTCTCTGTGTTCCTGTTCAGCCAAAGTCTGCTTGTTTGCCTCTTTATTTTCCTTAGAAGCCGCAATTAATTTTTCAACAGTTTCATCGGGAGAGGTCTTGTAGGTGTTGTAATGTCCCATAACTATTCTGATAAACTTTTTGGTTTCCGCAAAAGGAGGAACACCGCCGTATCTTTTTACGTTTCCGGGGCCTGCGTTGTATGCGGCAAGAGCAAGTTCATCGGTTTTAAACATCTTCTTGAGTTGTTTGTAATAGGAAATACCGCCTCTGATGTTGTCCTTGTAGTGATAAGGGTTAAAGCCTATTTTTCTGGCAGTTGAAGGCATTATCTGGAAAACACCGACTGCGCCCATAGCACTTCTCTTGTTTTGACAAAACCCCGATTCCTGTTTGGCTATTCCAAGCACAATTTCGGGTTCTACACCCATTTCCGCTGCACATTGGATAATATATGCTTTTATCTCATTTGCCGAAACATTTTGATTTGCCTGACATGTTAAGTTTGAGAAAATGAGAACTGTTATTATCATTATTAAGTTTAACAGTGATTTTTTAATCATTATCCCTCTCTTTTTCAAGGTTTTTATCAATACTTGTCCTTATAGTAACTCAAAAATAATAAAAATCAAATTTTCGTAATGTCCTTAACAATTCAAATCTTCCGAAAACTTTTTATAATAAGAGTTTTCAAAATTGTTAAAATTTGTTTTATTACGTTGTATAATATAACTGTCTTATATTTAATTAGAAAAAGGAAAAAGTAAATGAATATTCAGGAACTCAGAAAAGACAACGCATTAATTGATTTATTCTGTACGCTTGCGGAAATTCCGTCACCCTCTTTGGGAGAAGATAAAGTCATAACGGAAATAATTTCCACTTTAAAAGCAAACGGTATTGATGTAAAGCAGGACGATTATTCAAACGTAATTGCACGTATTCCCGCTACCGACCCTTCCAAAAAGCCTTTGCTTTTAAGTGCACACATGGATGTTGTCGGTGATGATTCACCTGTTCACATAGTTTTAACGGATAATGAAATTATTGAAACGGATAAGAGCAGAACGCTTGGCGCAGACGACAAAGCAGGTGTTACGGCGGCAATCGCAACGGCATGCAGAATCGTTAAAAATAAAAAATTAAAGCATGGCGGTCTTGAAATTGTATTTACCCGAGATGAAGAAGGCACAATGAGCGGTGTCAGACACGTTGATTTCAAAGAACTTGAAGCCGAATACGTTCTTGTTTTGGACTCTGACACACTCGGAGAAGTTATGATATCGGGTGCGGGTTATACCACCGTAACTATTGATGTAACATCTTTTAAAGACGGTCACTCGGGTAATGATATCGGTGATTCTTCAAGAGTCAATGCCGCAAAACTTCTTGCCGAAATCGTTTCCGAAATTCCTCAGGGTGTTTACAAACAGGACGAAGAAGGTGTTATAACCTCCATAAATCTCGGTGTTATTTTAGGCGGCGGTGTTGATTTCCCTCTTCAGAAAATGTGCAGAATGGATTTGAAAAACGGTGAACACTTCGGTTATTTAATCCAAAATGCCGTTACAAACGTAATTAACAAAAAAGGCTCCGCAAAATATTCTTTGAGAAGTTCCGATGAACAATCTGAAGCAGATTTGCTCTCATATATCCAAATTATTGTGGATAAATTCAACAAGAAGTACAAGGGGCTTGCAAAATTTGAAATGACGGCTACGGTAAAAACACCGAAGTTTGAAAAGAACAATGATACAACAATCCCCGATATTGCAAGAAAAATCGGCAAGAAAACGGGTGTTGATGTTGCAGTCGCATCATTCCACGCAGGCGCAGAAACACATATTTACTCAAACGAAAAGAACAAATTCGGAAAGATTTTCAAACCTTATCTGATTGGGGTTGCAACAATTAAAAACATGCACTCTGCCGATGAACAGATGTATTACAAAACCCTTATGAAAGGTGCCGATTTTGTATATGATATCTTCACCGAATTTAATAAATAATAAAAGTGAAGCACAGACCAAAACAATAAATAAAAGCCCTGAAATAAATCAGGGCTTTTTAATGTTAAGAATATATTAAATTCATAATATTTTCTTGAATTTTAATTATATCCACACTAAAATATGAGAAACTGCAAGAGGAGAGACATGGCTGATATTAATTTTGAACAACTTGCCGTAAATTGTTTAATCAACAGAACTGATAATCCGTCAGAATCAATTGCTCTGATAGATAAACTGGAGCAGGAATATTCTGCGGAAGATTTTATTACGGTCGTAAATTATTTTTATGAAATTTGCGATAATTATAATGTTTTAGCCCATTTGTTCAAAAAAATAAATAAATATAAATCGGCGGTCAGTGTTCCCGCCCTTATAGATTCTCTTGTTTTAAAAGATAAGTATAAGGCAAAATTCAAGGACGAAGAAACGCAGACTTTAGTCAGAATCAGTGCGGCAAAAGCACTTGCAAACATAAAAGACAATTCAGCCGTAAATCCTTTATTATACTGCCTGAACAACAAAGGCGAAAATTACAAATTACGTTTGAGTTGTGCAGAGGCTCTCGGAAAAATCGGTGATAAATATGCCGTTACGCCTTTGACAGAAGTTTTGAAAGACGACAGTGAACATTCAGTTTATCTTAAAGAGTCTGCCGCTTATGCTTTGGGTATGATTGGCGATATGCACGCAGTTGAACCGCTTGTTCATATTTTGGAAGCAAAAAAAGGTATTATGGATAAATTTACGTTCCTTAAAGAACGTGCGATTGAAGCCTTAACAAAAATCAAATTCAAAAGCGACAGAGTTTTTAACGCCTTAAAATCGTCCTTAAAAGATTCTTCCGAACAGGTCAGAATAAATGCCATCGAAGCGCTTTCGACACTTGATGATGAAAGAGTTCCCGATGCCGTTTATCCGTGTCTTTCGGATACTTCGGAAGAAGTTGTCCGAAATGCCGTTATAGCGCTCTATAATATTTCGGGCGAAAAGGTTTTGTATGATATTTTAAATGATTATTCACTTCCCGAACAAACCATGAAAATTATCAAAGAAGTTATTCAGGAAATTGCGGAAAGTGATGATGAAGATTTTGAAGAAGAAAATGAATAATACTTCAATCAGAGTGTGACTTTTCGTTTTAAATCATTTATTATATTATTATAATAATAAAACGGAGTTTCTGATGGCAAAGCCTATAAAGACGAAAACCAAGAAAAAAAAGTCATATAAAAATGCAAGACTGGTTTTGCTTTTTTCGGTTACATTTGTTGCGGCGCTTTTTATTATCAGTTTTCTGATAAAGAATTTTTCGCCGACCGTTGATGTAAATATCGGCGGTGAAGAAATAGCACAGCAGGAAGAAGAAACGGAAGAATTTCCTGAACATTCGATTGATGACAGGCTTAAATGGATTCAGTTTGAGGATAATATGAACGAATCCCCCGTTGTGAACGAAGTTCAGGGCTATGATGATGAAAATGGTGAAGTTCAGGCTGTAAATAAGAGAAACGAAGCCAAGAAAAAGGCAGACGCCAAAAAATCCCAGCAAAAAAATAAAACTTCGGTAACTCAATCAACCGAAAAACTTGAACCCGTTAAATATCACATTCAGCCCCCCGTTCCTACCATTGAAGAAGTTCAGAACAAAACAAATCCTGTTCCCGTTAAAACAGTAACAAAGGTTTATATCGGCTTTTATCCTACTCAGGAACAGGCCGAGGAAATTAAGAGCAAGATAGCGGGTTTGGGATATCAGCCGTACGTTAAAAAACTCGGCAGTAACTACATTGTGCAGATAGGCTCTTTTTCGGACAGGGCAAAAGCCGTGAACGTTAAACTCGATTTGTCGGACAGAGGCTATCCCGCAAGATTGCTGACGGAATAATCATTTGTTTTAAGCCATTCCGTACAGGTTTTTATAAAACGCTGTCTGTTTTGTAAATAAATATCCTCTGCATGAATTGAATCGCCGTAGATTATTAGTTTTTTGGGGTCTTTTGCGGTATTAAACAGTTTTACCGTGTGCCAGACTTTGATTGTGGGGTCTTTTGTTCCCGCTATCATCAAAAGCGGTGTCGGCGCTATTTTATCAATTATTTCAATCGGCTTTTCTTTGCTTAACCATACTTTTCCCGGGATTATGCCCGTCCATGTTTCTATTTCAAACTTTTTAAAGGTAGGAATAAAAGCCTCTTTTTTCCATATTGCGTTTTCGATTTTGTCAAAATCACTCGGCGGTGAAACCAAAATCAATTTATCGAGGTTGTTGTATTTATACTGTTCTATGATTGCAGTTGCGCTTCCCAAAGAAAATCCCGCAGCATAAACTTTTTTGTATTTTTTTCTTGCATAATCGACGACAGCCTTTAAATCGTTATATTCTCGGCTTGTAAAGGTAAACTTTCCCGAACTCTTGCAGTGTCCTCTGAAATCAAGAGCAATAACGTCAAAATCTTTTGAAAAATCTATTGCCATTTCAACAAAAGGCGAGGAACTTTTGCACATAAACCACCCGGGTGCGATGATTAACACTTCGTCATGTCCTGTTTTGTATTCCGTAAAGGCTATATTTATTCCGTCAATGGTTCGGACGTATCTGTCAACCGCTGTTTTTGAGTTTTTATTATAGGCTGCAAAAACTCCAAGACCGACCAGAAATAAAAGTATTAAAACCAAGATTGTTATTGTTTTTTTCTTCTTCATATCAATATTCTTTCTTTAATCTTTTCAAGGATAATTGTATTATGATAAATTCCAAAATTGCAACCAAAAATAATGCAACTGTTAAACCTATCCAAAAACCTTTTAGGGATAACCCCATTTTATAGGCGGCGAAAAAGCCCAGAGGAAGCCCGACAAGCCAGTAACTTCCCAGAGAACACAAGGTTACCTCTTTTGTGCGTTTTAAACCTTTTAAAATACCGCCGAGCGAAATTTGCAGTCCGTCAGCAATCTCAAAGATTGCAAATAAAGTTACAATAGGAAGTGCAAGTTCGGTAATCATAATATCGTCGGTAAAAAATTTTATACAGAGTTTCGGATTTAATAAAAACAAAACGGAACAGCACGACATAAACGCAGTACAAATAATTACGCCTGCTTTACCGTAATTTTTGACTTCTTCAAGGTCTTTTGCACCGTTGTAAAAACCCGTTTTAATTGCTATAGCAAAAGAAACCGCAAGCGGAATCATAAAGGCTGCCTCAACAATCGTTGCCAAAATATTATGAGTTGCCGCCAAAAGTGAAGAATCTCTGCCCAAGGCAACAGTTATGATGTTAAAGCCCAAACATTCAAAAACAAGTCCTATACCGATAGGAAAGCCTATTTTTAAAACTTTTTTCATATATTCAAAATTGTAAGTTCTGTTTTTACTTTGTTTAACGAGTATTTTGCGGACATAAAAAAGCATTATCAAGCCGAGGAAGGTTCTTACAATTAATGTCGCAACGGCAAGGCCCGCAACGCCCATTGCGGGAATTATCCAAAAACCGAACACGAAGACGGCGTTAAAGATTAAGTTTAAAACAACCGCAGCAAACAGAATAACGTTCGGAAATACAACAATTTCGTGAGCCTGTAAAAACTCTTTGACCGCCTGATACAAAAAATGTCCGAAGATAGAAAATCCCGTAATGACCATATACAACTGAATGTCAGCCACAATATCGGGGCTGAAACTGCAGTATGGAATGACGGCGGTTACCGCCAAAATTGCCAGCAAAGTCAATAAAGCCAAAATCTGTGAAAAAATAATACTCGAAAACAGATATTTTTTTGTATGCTCTTTTTCTCCTCTTTTGTTGGATAAAAGAATAGATACACCGTTTAACAAGCCCACGCCTAATATCAAAACCGTGAACAAAAAAGAATTTGCAATAGCAATAGAGGCAAGTGCGTTGACACTGTGTTTAGCCGCCACATAAACATCTGTTACGCCAATTAAAACGTATCCCACATTTCCGATTATCATCGGTACGGAAATTCTGAACAAATCAATCAGATGCTGCTTGAGTTTCATCATTGAAAACCTTGCCAAATGACGCATAGTGGTAGGGTATAAAGTCGTAATTCGGAAAATCTTTTTCGTTATTTATAAAATATCTTGCCGAATTATACAATGTAACCTGCAAGCCGAGTTCTGCCGCACGTTCATGGATATAATACAAAACTTCACGGGCATGCTTCGGGAAGGCTTTCTTTTCTCTTTGCAGACAGAACCATTCGTGTTCAATGTCTAATACTATGGAACGGACGCCGCTTTCATAAGTCATCGTGAGCCATTTTTCCGCTTCTTCGATATTGTCGTTGATTTCGGGCATGATGATGTATTTTGTTGCAACGAGAGGAATATTTTCTCTGTCTTCGGCAGCGGCATATTTTTTTGTATTTTCCACAACTTTGTTATAAGCGTTTACGTTTTTGATTTTTTTAAAGGTTTCGGCGCTTCCCGCATCGAGAGATAAAACGACATCGACAATACCTTTTGTGATACCTCTTGCTATTGCTTCCGAATATTTTATGCCCGAGGTGTGAATAATGATTTTTTGCACCACATCGCTGTTTACAAGCAAATCGAGTAAATCTTCAAATTCGTCGAGGATAGTCGGTTCTCCGCCCGCAAAGGTGATTTCTCCCCCCGGTTTGAACAGTTTTTTTGCAAACATGTCTTTTATGACGGGCAAAACGTTGTAATATCTCTGAGTGTTGAAAAATTCTTTGTCGTAATCCGTAAAACAGTAGATACATCTGCAATTACAGTGAGTCCAGTGGTTAAAATGCAGATAGTTAAAATAGTGATTTTCTTCAAACCATTCTTTATCCCAGAGGTTGAAACAGCCTTCGCATTTGGGGTTTATTTCGCCCCTTTTGTTTTCTTCGATATAAGGTTTTTTAAGTTCAAAAATTTCGTTCCAGTCGGGAATTTCGCCCTTGTAATCCATTTTTACAAAAAGGTTTCCGCCGCCGATATGACATCTCAGACAGCACATTTCTATATGACTGCGTTCAAAATTTAAGCCGTGTGTTATCCAGTTACAACTGTTGAATTTCATAATTTTTACCTTTTGTTTTTGGCTTTTTCCTCTTTTTCACGTCGTTCTGCCAGCATGTGTGCGGCTCTTTCGTATTCGCCGTATCTTAATCCTCTTTCGACGGCTGCTTGGAGAGTGAAATCGAATAAATCGTATATATATTGGGGAATGTGTTCACGTCTTGAATAGAACCATTGAGATTCAATTTCCTGAAGAACATATCCTATGCCGCATTCAACGCATTTATCAAGCCATGCAAGAATTTCATCATGAGTGTCGTTTACCCCGGGAATAACTATGTATTTTGCTTTTACAAGTTCTCTGTTTTGCTGAATTTTTGCGTATTCTGTCAAGTTTGCCCATACTCTGTCGTAGGTTTTAACTTCTTTTATTCTTGCGTGCATTTCTTCCGTTCCAGAATCGACGGAAACGATTAAATCAACCTGATTATTTTTCAGACCTGCTTCAATAACTTTTGAATATTCTATGCAGCCCGTATGTATTCTGACGAAATAGTCGTAATCAAGAAAGATTTGCAGACATTCTTCAAATTCTTTCAAGAGGCAGACTTCTCCGCCGCCGAAACTTACATCTCCGCCCCTCATAAGCAGGTCTTTTGCCACCATGTCTTTCAATATGGGCAGAAAATCATAGTTCTTTTTAGTGTTGTAAATATCTTTTTTGTTGTGGGTATGGCAGTAAATGCAGTTACAGTTGCAATAAGTCCAGTAATCAAGATTAAAGAAATTGAATTTGTCCGATTCTGCCCATTCCTGTTCTTCAAGATAAATGCAGCCCTCGCATTTGTGATAGGTTTCGCCTGATTTATGAAGGTCTTTTATTTGTTTTTTGAAGGCAAAGAATTTGTCCCAATCGATAGGGCCGCCCGTATAATTGTCGATAACAATGGTATTTCCGCCGCCCTTTGCACTGTATTGGCAACAGATTTTTACGGAGTCAATATCAAAATTTATGCCGTTTTCAATTTTTGTACAACTTTTGTAAATCAATGTCCGTATTCTCCCCGATGGATATTCATGTCGTTTGCACGGTCATAAAGTTCGCACCGTATCATTCCGAGTTCCTGAGATTTTTTTATGCCGTAGTCCAAAAGTTCATATATGTGGTTTGGAACTTTGTCTTTATGCCATATATACCAGCCGCCTTCAAGGTCAAGAACAATCCATCTGACACCTGCGTTAACGGTTAATTCAAACCATTTGTCGAGTTCTTCATAAGTATCATTAACCCCGGGGATAATGATGTATTTTGTTCTTGCAAGACCCTTGTCAAAAGTCTGTGCTTCAGCGTATTTTCTGATGTTTTCCCAGACCTTGTCGAAAGCGTTAATATTTTTAATTTTCTGATAAGTTTCAGCCGTACCTGCATCGGGGGAAACGACAACGTTTAATTTTCCTTCTGCGATACCTCTTGCCATTGCGGGCGAAAATTTTATGCCTGATGAGTGGACTCTGATGTTATCAATTCCCGCATCGAGAAGCATATTTACCATAGGTTCAAACTCGTCCAGAATGGCGGGTTCGCCGCCGCCGAAGCCTATTTCGCCGCCTGCTCTGAGTTGTTTTCTTTTTATAAGTTCTTTGATTTGTTCGTAAAGGCTGTAATTCGGTCTTTTGGCAAATTCTTCAAAGTTTGCCGAAGTAAAACAGTAATTGCATTTACAGTTACATCTTGTCCAGTGGTTAAAGACGATAAAGGATATGTAATCTTCATCGTCCCATTCCTGTTCTTTTAGGAAAAAACAGCCTTTGCAGCGTTCGAGGGTAATTCCTTTTTTGTTTTGTTCACGCATTTGGCGTTTTTCTTCAAAGAATTTATCCCAATCGATTTTTTCACCGTAATAATTCGGTATCAAAATCTGGCGTCCGCCGCCCTCATGGGTATTCATACAGCACATTTTAATATCTTCATAATCTGCATTAAACCCGTGTTGTATATATTCGCAGCTGAGATATTTTTGTTTTTGCTTGTTTTTATTGAATAACGCTTTTATGCTTGCAAAATTCATTATTTCCTCAAAGGCAATACTATTATTTAATAATAATACCTTAAAATCTTTTTTACAAGAATATAAATATTATAACTTTAAATTTTTACAAGATTTAACTAAAAAAGCCCCTTTTGGGGCTTTTAATTAAGTTAATTTTACACAACCCAGAATGGTTGACGGATTTCTCAGTTTGTTTGCAACCTGGCTGCCACTGTTGTTTCCGCTTGTGTTGCCTTCAACCGTGTTAACGGTTCCGTCAGCATTAACTGAAACTACATATCCTATGTGGTCAGCCTCACCGTCGTTATCCCAGTCGAACAGGATTGCATCACCCGGTTGTGCTTCGGAGGTACTTACGAAAGCTCCGTTTTGTTTTGCGTTGTTTTGAATATCGGGGCAATATGCTCTGTTGCAGTTTTTATACCAGTCAGGAAGGTTTTCTTCTCCTATTGTCTGACCTGCAATAAAGCTTACAAAGTCTGCGCACCATGCATCAGTATCAAACTGATAACCTGCTGCTTGCATAATTTCTCTCATTTCGGATTGTGTTTTTCCGTCGAAAGAATTTGCGAGGTCTATGATGCTCTGACCCTGATTTGCAGAATTTTCTCTTAAAAATTCATTACGTTTTTCTTTTTCTTCAGCGTTCTTGAGTTTAACTTCAAGGTCTTTGATTTCTCCTCTTACTGCGGCTACATCGCTGTCTTTCTTTGCTCTGATGTCTGCAATTTTTGTATCGTATGATGCGATGTTGTTTTTGATTTTTTCAACTTCGGAAGAAGGTATTCCTTTTGCAAAACCTTCAGAGGTGTTTAAGGTAGTATTAAGAAGTTCTTCTTTTTGTTTTTCGTAGTCAGCCTTTTTACCTTCTAATTCGGTCTTTTTGCTTTCGGCTTCTTCTATATCCTTTTGTAATTTTTGATTTTCTTCTTCTTTTTGAGCTTTTTCATTTTGCAAAGCCTGAGTTTTAGAATCAATTTCGGCAATTCTTGAAGATGCGTTTTCATCATCAGAGGATATACCTGATTTCATGTTTTCGTTAGCCGAAATTTGCTCATCAAGAGATGATATATAACTGTTGTTTGATTCTATTGTTGCCTGTGAATCTGTTATTTTTTGGTCTTGTTCGCCGATTTCTTTATCTGCATCGGCAATATTTTTTTCAAGTTCCTGTTCTTTCTTTTGGTATTCTTCATATTCTTTTTCAGAAACGCCATATTGTTTCATGGCTTTTTCTTTGGCTTCTTCTTGTTCTTTGATTTCTTCTTCGGCCTGTTGTTCGATATCGTTTATTTCACCGTTCTTTTCATCAATTTTTGCTTTGATTTGTTCGGGTGTTTCGGCTTCAGTTTCTGTTTTGTTTGTTTTACCTGCATTTCCGCTGTTACCGACTCCGCCTGTTCCGCCTGCGCCCGAGCCTGCTCCTGCGCCGCTTGCCCCGCCTGCATTACTTGCGGGTGCAGCCTGTTGAGCTTCTTTTGCTTCTTCTGCTTTTTCTTTTTCTTTAGCTTCTTCGGTTTCTTTTAAAGCATCTTCAATAGCTTTATCTGCAATATTTTCTAAATCAACACCAAGTTCATTTAAAACTTTATCAATATCTTCTATTGAAAAATCTTCTGCATTTCCGTCTTTGCCCATGATTGACTGAAGAAGATTCATAACTTCTTCTTCTGATATTTCTTCATTTCCGTCAGCATCTGCCAATTTTTGAATGTCTTCAATGTCGATAAAGGACTTGATTGCTGTTGCTAATGCTTCAGCGTCTTCTGTTCCGTTTTCTCCGATAACTTCAGCCAAATCAGCGCCTTCTAAAAGTTTTGCCAAATCCAAATTCTTGATTTGGTCAAGACTTGCTGATGAGAAAAGGGATAAATCATTTGTTTTGCCGCTGTCAGTTTTTGATGTTAAAGCACCAAAAGCGCTGTTTCCCTTTAATCCGTTTAATGAAATTGCCTTTAAGTAATTGCTGAAATTCATTTTTTTTGTCCTTTACACTTACATTCACATGTTATATCGGCACAAAAATGATTTTCTTTAATAAAATTTTAAAGATTTAACAATTTTTTAAGAAATAATAAGATTAAAGAAAATTTAATGCGGATTTTTATCGGCAAACCGTTAACATGATTAAAGCCGTGATTTCTTTTTCACGGCTTTAATTGGTAAATCTGTTTAGAAAAATTTTATTTATGACATTGAAACGAAGGTATAAGTTCTGCCGTTGTTCATATTGTAAGAACGCTGCCAAGCACCCCAGTTTTCGTTACTTGTCCAAGTGTTTCCTTCCATTGTGTGAAGAGTTCCGTCAGGATCGATTGATGTAACGATACCTGTGTGGTAATAAGAACTACCGCCGTCTTTTGAGAAAAGAACTACGTCGCCCGGCTGAACCTGTGATTGATCGATGATGGCTCCTGCGCTTCTGGCTGCATTTGCGACCGCCGTACAACTTGCAGTATTACAATTATTATACCAATCAGGCAAGTTTTCTTTACCAATTGTTTCGCCTAAAGCAAAATTTACGAAGTCAGCACACCACTGACCTTCGTCAACACGATATCCTGCATTTCTCATGATTTGGTACATTTCGCTTGCGGATTTTCCGTTAAACTGGGTAGCAAAATCAACTACGCTCTGACCGTTATTTAATGCAGAGTTTTCTTTTAAGAAGTTATTTCTTTCTTCTTGTGCCTGTGCATCTTTGAGTTTAACCTGAAGTGTCTGTATTTCGCCTTTTACTGCTGCAACATCACTGTCTTTTTTTGCTCTTATATCGGAAATCTTTGTATCGTATGATGCGATATTGTTTTTGATTTTTTCAACTTCTGATGAAGGAATACCTTTGCCAAAACCTTCAGAACCGTTTAAGGTATTATTCAGAAGTTCTGCTTTTTGTTGTTCGTAGTCAGCCTTTTTACCTTCTAATTCGGTCTTTTTGTTTTCTGCTGCTTCTATATCCTGTTGTAACTGTTGATTTTCTTGTTCTTTTTGTGCTTTTTCGTTTTGCAGATTTTGAATTTGTGAATCTATATCTGCAATTCTCGAAGATGAATTTTCATCATCGCCCGAGATACTTGCTTTCATGCTTTCGTTTGCGGAGATTTGTGCATCGATTGAAGAAATATAATTGTTGTTTGATTCTATTGTGGAATTGTAATCAGCAATTTTATTGTCTTCGTCGCCGATGGCTTTTTCGGTATCTGCAATATTTTGTTCAAGTTGTTGTTCTTTTTCCTGATATTCTTTATATTCATCTTCAGAAACGCCATATTGCTTCATGGCTTTTTCTTTTGCCTGTTCCTGTTCCTGAATATCTTTTTCTGCCTGCGATTCTATTTCGCCGATTTCATTATTTTTTTCGTCAATCTGCGCCTGAATTTGTTCGGGAGTTTCTGCTTCCGTTTCAGGTTTTGTTGTTCTGTTGGTGCCTCCGGGATTGCCTGTGCTGCCTGTTCCGCCTGCACCGCTTCCTCTGTTTGCTCCGCCCGCATTACTTGCAGGTGCTGCTTCTGCTGCTTCCTGAGGTTTCTTTGCTGCTTCTTCTTCTTGAACTTCTTTTGCTTCATCTTCTTTTAAAGCATCTTTAACAGCATCTTCAACCTTTGCTTCAAGGTCAACGCCAAGTTCCTTTAATACTTCATCTATATCGTCTAATGATAAATTTGCGTTATCTCCGTCTTTTTCCATAATAGACTGGAGCATGGCCATTACTTCTTCTGCGGTTATTTCTTCGTTTCCGTCAGCATTTGCCAATTCCTGAACTTCGTTAATATCTAAAAATGATCTGATGGCATTTGCCAACGCTTCATCTTCTTCTGTTCCTTCTGAACCGATAACTTCCGAAATATCGGCACCTTCCAAAAGTCTGTCCAAGTCTAAATTTTTGAGTTGGTCTAAACTTGCCGAGGTGAAAAGTGATAAATTATTAAGACTTTTTTCGGTTGCCTTTGTGTTAGTCAGAGAGCCGAAATTCGCCGTTCCGTTTAATGCGATTTTTTGTAAATAATTCTGAAAATTCATAAAATTCACCTTCACTTACTTTGTATTCTGTATATCGGCCTAAAATTTTTTTTCTTTAATTATTTTCATTTTTTATTAATGAATGTTAACATATTGATTTTTTTGTAAAAAATCTTCGGCAGAGAAAAATGCCGAAGATTTAGAAACGAATAGGAATAAATTAGCGGGAAGTTATTTTTTCAGCCTGTTGTAGAGGTATGATACAAGCATTAAACTGATACCGAGAAGTAAAAATATTCCCATTTTGTATATTGTGCTTACGGTTTGCAGGTCTATTATCAATATTTTTATAAGGGCGGTCAGTATTATAACGATACCGCTGATATTCAGAACTTTAATGTTCTTGAAAATGCCGATAATCATTATAATACCCGCATAGACCGTCCATACGACCGAAAGGTTTATTTTGCAGATGGCGCCAAATTCGCAGCTTGCAAAGATTGCCCCAAGAAAAACGGCTATATAAGAAAGCATGTCTTTGTTGTATTCTTTCTTTTTGTATAAAGTCGCCGCAAGTACGGTCAGAAACGCCGCCGTGCCGAGATTTAAAAACGGTGTTATGCTATCCGATTTGTATAAGGAAAGTCCCGAAAACAGTAAAAATAACGAAAACAGGTAAAAACACATTTCCGTAATCTGAAACAGAGCCATTTTTGTATTCTTATTCATAAATTGTATGTTTATTGAATACAGTGCCGCAATGACTGAATAAATCAGATATTTTTTGCTTAATACTATTGATATTATTCTGCGGTTTATTGTTTCTGCGGACATCATAAGAACTTCCGTGACCGATACGGCAAACAGATATATGTAAGAAACGGAAAGCAGTTTTAATACATCGGCAATAGTTTTGTTTTTGTCCGTGAGCATTTTTGAGCAGATGAGGGCTGAAACCGACGGAAGACCAAACAATAATGCTTTTCCGGATATCAGATTTGAAACAGAAATTCCTTTGCCCCAGTTTACAGGGTTATCAAACGGATTGAAAAACGCACCTTTATTAATGCAGACATAAGCCAAAATCGTTCCGAAATAGGCATAAGTCCAGTTGTATAAATAGTTTTTGTTATGTTTTGCTGCAAAAAAGGCAAGACATACGGCTTCTGCCGAAAGAATACAAATTCTGATAATGTCTTCCGAAATAAAATGTGTTGCAATAACTAAGGACAGTAAAAATCCATGAATATATAAAGAATTTTTTATGTTGTTTTTGCATAAATATGCACCCAAAAGGTAAATAAGTCCTGAGGAAAGTATCGTTAAACCTATTGCCGTTTTGTTACCAAACTCAAATATAACGCAGGTTGAAAGTATCAAAAAAGCATAGTTGATGTAGTTCAGGGGTTTGATAACATTGTAGTTTTCTTTTTCGTTTTTTACATACATGATGTCGTTTATGAGGTAAGCACCCCAAAGTAACAGGGGGTATGCCAAAATCGGTTTTTCTCCCCTGAAAATTCCGTAACAGGTTACAACCAAAACCGTTAATAATATATTAATATAATTTAAAAGGGCTTTGTCGGTATTTTTATAAACGTATAAAATTGAGAAAATGTTTAATAAAATCAGATATCCGAACAGGAAGTTGACCGAGGTTTCGGACATTGTGAAAATCGGGCTGATGTAACCGCCGATTAACCCTATTGCAACCATAGAAAACGTGTTGAATTTTTCTGCTATTAAAAAGGACGTCATAACAAGCCCAATGCCGATTATTACGCCGAGCCAAAGCGGTATAACGCCGAGCAGCGAGCAGCCTAAAAAGGTGGTGGTGAACATTACGGCAAAACCTGTTCCCATAAGAACTTCCGCAAAGTTCCGTGTATTTTCTTTGTGAGTTTTAAATGCAAAATAAATTATTCCGAGTCCGAAAGCATATCCCGTCAATACCTTCAATAATTCGGTAAAAATACCCATGTCGGAAAGTATTTTTAAAAAGATAAAGGTTGCGATAACGATTGCAATTGCGCCGATTTTATTAAAAACATTCGCCATAAACAGATTTTCAAAGGCGGGGTTTTCGTTTTTGTCATCGCAGGCATCTTTAATTATTTGGGGCATGTCTTTAATTTCGGCATCCTTTTCATAAGTGTTTTCGGGAGATAAATCTTTTTGCTCCTGTTCTTCGTTTGGTTGTTCATTAGTTTGAGAAACATCAGTATTGTTTTCGGTTGTTTCTTCCGCTGCTTGCTGCGGTGTTTCCGCATTTTGCTCAAACTTCTCTGCGGGCTTTTCTGCTTCCTGTTTCTGTTGTCCGCTTGCCGTTTCTTTGTTATAAATCTGTTTCTGGTTTTCAAACAGAATCTTTATTTTTCTGTTGATATCGTCTTTAAAATTCTTGTATTCAACAAAAAACCAAATCAAAAATACCGTTAAAAGCAATGCCGCAAACATATTTTCTCCTTATACAAAACTATATTAATAGTTTACCATTCAATAATGTTGTTGTCAATATTATTTTTTGTATTTTTACAAAATGAAACATAATTTTGCATATTTTTTCCGCCCGCAGTGTTATGCGGTCTTTACGGCAAGGGCAGGGATTTTCCCGACACGGCAATTCTGTTAAAGGTGTTCTCCGATAGCCGAATTATATGTTATCTTGCCATTTAATCAGTGCGGCAAGCAGACTTTCTTTGTCTTTTTCGGAAATCTTCGGGGAAAGATTACTTATGGTTTGTTTGTATTCATTCCAGACTTTATCGAGCAGTTCTATGCCTTTTTGTGTGATTTTAATGATTTTTACACGTCTGTCGTTTTTTTTGTCGTTTCTTGTGATTAACTCTTCGGCTTCGAGTTTGTCCAGCATTTTTGTTATGTTTGACGGTGTAACAAGCAGTTTGTCCGAAATAAAGTTTTGCTGAACGCCCTCATCTTTTCCGACGTGCTTTATTATCATAAGGATATTAAATTTTGCGGAATTGAGGTTATAGGGTTTCAGGGTTTTGTCGATTTTGTCGTTTATATTGTTCCATAAAAAACCCGCTGTGTAGATTAATTTTGCATCAGTGCTTTGTTTTTCAAGATAAATATTGTCCTGCATTTTAAACCTTTTCTATTCTTTTTCAAGCCAAATGGTCTTGTCTTTGCCGTCTTTAAAAATAATACCGACAGAGTCAAAGAGATTTCTTATTTTGTCAGCCAAATTCCAGTTTTTTTCGGCTCTTGCTTTTGCTCTTATTTCAATTACTTTTTCAATTAAGGCATAACCCGTGAGAGTTTTATCGTCAACAAAGTCGAGTTCTGCGGCTATTTCTGCCATTCGTTTGTTTAATTCTTCTTCACTCATTTGAGATTTTTTGCAGGTAAAACCGAGAACCTGCATAAGCATTTTTAACGTTGCAATGTATTTGCCCGCAAGAATTTTGTCGTTGTCCGCTTTTGCGGAATTTGCCTTTGTTGCCAAATCGAAAAGGACGGAGAGGGCAACAGATGTGTTTAAGTCGTTGTCCATTGCTTTTTTGAATTTTTCGACTTCTTCCGATTGCTCGTCTGCGGCTAAATTTTCCGTACCCGCAAAGGAAAGGACTTCATCAAGTGCGGTTTGCAAACGTTTAAAGCCCGTTTTTGCACTGTTTAAGGCTTCATCGTTAAATTCTACGGGCATTCTGTAATGGTTTGTCAAGATGAAAAATCTTATCGTATCTGCATCGTAGTGTTCCAAAAGCGAATTAATCGTAACAAAGTTTTTTAAAGACTTTGACATTTTTTCTTTGTTTATGGTTACAAAACCGTTATGGAGCCAGTATTTGACAAATTGTTTTCCGTTGGCACATTCCGATTGCGCAATTTCGTTTTCGTGGTGCGGGAAGATTAAATCTGCTCCGCCTGCGTGTATGTCAATTTGTTCGCCGAGATATTTTTTGCTCATTGCCGAACATTCGATGTGCCAGCCGGGGCGTCCTATACCCCACGGTGATTTGTAGCCGTTTTCTTCGTCCTTTTTCCAAAGCGCAAAATCAAGCGCATTTTCTTTTTTGCTCGAAGTTTCGACTCTTGCGCCTGCTTCAAGGTCGTCGATAGGCTGCTTGCTGAGTTTGCCGTATTCCTTGAAATTTTTTACCCTGAAATATACATCGCCGTCAACCTCGTAGGCAAAGCCTTTGTTTATCAGCGTTTTAACAAGCGCAATCATTTCACCGATAGTTTTTGTCGCTCTCGGTTCAAAATCGGGCTGTAAATTGTTGAGATTTTTCATTGCTTCGGCAAAAATCTGATAGTATCTTGAGGATATTTCTTCCGCTGTTTTACCTTCGTGGTGCGCTTTTGCAAGAATTTTATCGTCAACGTCCGTAACGTTTCTGCAATAGGTAACGTTGTAGCCCGAAAATTTCAGGTATCTGTATAACATGTCCCACGTAATATAGCATCTTGCATGTCCCAAATGCGGGTAGTCATAAACCGTCGGGCCGCAGACATACATTGTCACTTTGTCTTTGTTTAACGGTATAAATTCTTCAATTTGATTTGAGAGTGTATTATGTAATTTCAGCATTTTATCCTCACTAAAAAATCAGTTTACTGATTAACTGTTTTTATTATAGCACAATATTTGAAACAAAAAATTTACAGTTTGTTGTTTGTGTTATTTTTCGTTTTTATATTATTTTTTGTATTTGGAACCCTGTCTTGTTCCCCGTCGTTCAAACTCTTTTTCCATTCTTCCGACAAGTTCAAGTTTTTTTCCGAGCCAGCGGGGCTGAATACGGATTTCTCTTTTTCCGTTGCCCGCAAGACGCTGAATAACCATGTCCGGCGGCAAAAGTTCAAGAAAATCACAAACGGTCGAGATGTATTCATCTTCGCTCATTAAATTTATCAGGCCGTCTTTATACATTTGGTGAATTTTTGTTCCCTCCATAACGGCGAGCATGTGAATTTTTATACCGTCAATATCCATGCCTGCGAGGGTTTTTGCGGTTTCCATCATGTCCTCATGTGTTTCGTTCGGTAATCCCAAAATGACATGAGCGCAAATTTTTAAATTCCGCTCTTTTGTTTTTCGGCATGCCTCTTGAAAACACTTGAAGTCATGCCCTCTGTTTATGAATTGCAGGGTTTTGTCATGCACGCTTTGAAGCCCGTATTCAACCTGAAGAAAACGGTTATCGGTGTTATAAGATGCAATTAAGTCGAGTTTTTCATCGTCAACACAATCGGGACGTGTGCCTATCGACATTCCGACAATATCATCGATAAAAACATCATCATATATCTTTTTTAATTCGTTAACAGGCTTGTAGGTGTTTGTGTAGGCCTGAAAATACGCAAGAAACTTGTTGGCATGGTATCTTTTTCTTATTTTTTCCATGCCTGTCAAAAGCTGTTCTCTGACAGACAAAGAGTTGGAATAAAGCCTCGAAAAACTGCCGCTGTCATCACAAAAAACACAACCGTCGGAAGATAAAGTTCCGTCACGGTTAGGACAGGAAAAACCCGCATCAAGAGTGACTTTGTAAACCTTTTCTCCAAAAAGCGATTTAAGGTATTCTCCAAATGCAAGGAAATATTCGGAAGCCATAACTAATCTTGTTTTGGCGTCTGGTCTTCATTTCCTACGGGAGGATAGATGTAGTGTTCGCCGCAATTGGGGCAAACAACTTCCTGCTGCTTTCCGGGGTTGAGTTTTGCAACTTCAAAAAGTGCTTTACAGCCTGATTGTGTACATCTTATTGCCCAAACCGGTCTTATAATTCTTGCCATACGCAACTCCTTATTAATTAAAACTAAAAGAATAATAACATATATATATATTAATGTACAAATAGTTAAAAATTTTTGCAACAGGAAAATGAAAAATTAATTATTCTTGGAGAAAAAGGGTATTTTGTTTTGTTAAGATTTGTTAAGCTTAAAAAGCCTAAATCTATTGAGGGTTGAAAAAATAATGAAAAAATTAAAGACCATGGTGTTGCAAACAAAATATGTTTGATTTAAATTGATGAAGTGGTCGATACGACCACGGCACCGTGAAAACTAAAGAAAATAACCTGATTAAAGGGTTTCTACATCAAATACATTAAATAACAGAAAAAATTAAAATTAATGCTTGACAAAGAATTTTCTCGGTGGTACGATTTAACTCGCCTCAGAAATGAGCGATTTAAGTTCGGGGTGAATGGTTAAAACCTTTCTTTCAAAGAGAGGTAAACTTTAAGCCCGCAGAGATTGAACATTGAAAACAGAATAGCTGAAAACGATTATACCTGTTGATTTTAATAAAATGAACGGAAACAAATGAAGAAGTCGAGCCGTTAAGTTTTTAGCGAAACTTAACGATGGACATAAACTTTCTGACAACGGAGAGTTTGATCCTGGCTCAGGACGAACGCTGGCGGCGTGCTTCATACATGCAAGTCGAACGTGAAGCTGACTTCGGTCAGTGGAAAGTGGCGGACGGGTGAGTAACACGTAGGAAACCTGCCCTTTAGAGGGGGACAACAGTTGGAAACGACTGCTAATACCCCATATGAGCTAAGTTGAAATACTTATCTTGAAAACTCCGGTGCTAAAGGATGGGCCTGCGGCTGATTAGCTAGTTGGCGGGGTAAATGCCCACCAAGGCGACGATCAGTAGCTGGTTTGAGAGGATGATCAGCCACAATGGGACTGAGACACGGCCCATACTCCTACGGGAGGCAGCAGTAGGGAATTTTGCGCAATGGGCGAAAGCCTGACGCAGCAACGCCGCGTGA
>JAILHI010000077.1 GCA_024695865.1 Candidatus Gastranaerophilales bacterium | reverse complement strand
TGAAAGTCAGCGCAGTTTGTATTCCGATGATGCAGATCACCTCTTTACTATCGGGCATGAACTTACACATTCACTTGGCCCGATGAAAACGGCTCAGGGCTTGGATAAAAAGTCCGCTCTCGGAAGTTGGGGCGATGCAGCCGAAGAAGCAAAAGCAGATTTAGGTTCTGTTTTGATGGCAGATTATTTCAGAAAAACAGGAAAATATACGCAAAAGCAATTTGAGGAAATACTTTTGACGTGGGCGGCAGGACTGCTTTCACAGGAACCGCCTTCAACTGAACAGCCTCATGGTGTAAGACGCGTTGCACAGTATAACTATATGAGAGAAAAAGGCGGACTGACTTTTGAAGTTAACGGCAAGTTAAAAGTTGATTTTGAAAAAATGGTCAAGGCTTCAACCGAAATGCTGACGGAAATTATCAAAATGCAATTAGATGGCGAAGCCAAAAAGGCGGATGAATTTTTCAAAAAGTGGTTTGTCTGGACAGATGAACAAAAATATGCCGCTAAAATTTTGAAATCAATGAAACCGAAAATCTATCGCAAACTCGATTTTGAATTGGCAAACAAAATCGCAGGGTAAGTTGTTTTTAGTATTTATATCAGGCATGGCGGGAAATGATTTTTCGCCTGAAACGCAATTTATTTTCCCAAAAATACTTTATTACCATGTAAGGTAATAAAGGTATTTTTATGTATCGTGGTATAAGACGACCCAATATTCCGCAAACAAAACTTGTTCCTTTAGAGGCGGTTCAGGAAATAGTTCAGCAAATGACAAACCCTGTTAAAAAAGTTAAGCCGATAGAGGCTGACGGCGGTGCGTTTCGTTCATATTGTTACAATGTCTATACAAAGAAATAGGAGAATTAAATTTTTACTTGTGTACTGCCGAAAATCATGGCATAATGTTATCAGTTAGATATTAGTAAATATAGTATATGAAATCAGATATATCATAACTGAATACAAATAAAACGCAGACCAGTTCTGCGATATTGTCATAGAATATAAGAGGTATGTCATGGATCCAATGATGATTATACTGGCTGTTTTCGGACTATTGGCGGTTATATGGGCAATAGTTTCGCAAATCAAGCTTAGTGATGCAACAAAGTCCATCAAAGACATGGACAAAACAAACAGGCAAAAAATTAAAGAAGTGGAAGAACAAATTGCCATCCAAAAGAAACAAGCGCTTCTCGATGCAAAAGAAGCACTTCATGAACAAAGAGAAGAGTTTGAAAGAGAAGTAAAAAACAGAAGAAGCGAACTTCTAAAACAAGAGGACAAACTTGCTCAACGTGAAGATAAAGTTGAAGACAAGATGCAGGAACTTGTTGATAAAGAAGAAGCGTATAACAAAAAAATGGATGAACTCTATGAAAAAGAGGACATTCTCGCTGATTTGGTTCAAAAACAAACTGAGGAGCTTCAGAGAGTTTCGAGCATGTCGCAGGAAGAAGCAAGAAACATTTTGCTTCAACAGATAGACAAGGATTTGACACATGAATATGCTGTCAGAATTAAAGAAAATGAAGAAAGAATTAAAGAAGATGCAGATTTAAAGGCACGCGAAATTATAGGTAATTGCATGCAAAGATGTGCAATAGAACATGTTATAGAAAGTTGCGTTTCGGTAGTAAGTTTGCCTAACGACGAAATGAAAGGCCGTATTATCGGACGAGAAGGTCGTAACATCAGAGCTTTGGAAACCTCTACAGGTGTTGACCTTATTATTGACGATACGCCCGAAGCGGTTGTTCTTTCCTGCTTAGATCCGGTAAAAAGGGAAATAGCCAGAATGGCACTGGAAACATTGATTGCAGATGGACGTATTCACCCTGTCAGAATTGAAGAAGTTGTTGAAAAATCAAAAAAACAAATTGAACAAAAGATGCAAAAAGAGGGTGAAAACGCTGCTGCCCAACTCGGTATAGTAAATCTTCACCCCGAACTTATAAAGCTTTTGGGCAGATTATATTACAGAACTAGTTATGGACAAAACGTTCTGACCCATTCTCTTGAAGTCGGACATCTTTCCGGCATGATTGCAACAGAGTTTGGACTTGACCCTGAAATGGCTAAGCGTGCAGGTCTTTTGCACGATATAGGTAAAGCTGTTGACCAAACTCAGGAAGGCACCCATATTCAGTTGGGTGTTGAACTTGCGAGAAGATACGGTGAAAAAGAGCAAATTGTTCATGCCATTGAAGCGCACCACGATGATGTTCCTGCCAATACGATGGAGGCTAATATCGTAAAAATAGCTGATGCAATGAGCGCCGGCAGACCGGGTGCAAGACGTGATACGCTTGAAATTTATATCAAACGTATTCAAAAACTTGAAGAAATTGCAAACTCATTTGAGGGTATCAAGCGTTCATTTGCGGTTCAATCGGGCCGTGAAGTCAGAGTTATTGTTGAACCTACGATAGTTAATGACGATATGAGCGTAAAACTTGCAAGAGATATTGCAAACCGTATTGAGTCCGAACTTGACTATCCGGGACAAATAAGGGTTACTGTTGTTAG
>JAILHI010000074.1 GCA_024695865.1 Candidatus Gastranaerophilales bacterium | reverse complement strand
ATTTATAATTTGCTTGACAATATTAAATTAATATTTTAATATTAAATTTATAGTTTAATATAATTAAAAAACATTAAGAGATTATTTAAAGAGGTGTCAATGCGTTATGACGAAAATATAAAAAAAGAATTTGAAAATCTCGGAAAAAATCTTCAAAAAATGAGAGAAAACAAAAAAATTTCTCTATCTGAAATGTCTGATATGACAGGTATCAGAAAAGAATATTTACGTAAAATTGAAAAAGGCATCGCTTATGGTGTCCGATTTGAACGTCATTTGATAAAAATAGCAGATGCCTTAAATATTGATATTTTTAAATTATTTGAATAAATCAAAAAATCTTTCCATTGCCTTTTGTGTGTTTTCGTTTGTATTAAACGAAGTCAGACGGAACCAATTATCGCCGTTTTTGCCAAAGCCTGCCCCAGGGGTGCCGACAACTCCGATTTTTGTCAAAAGCAAATCAAAAAACGCCCATGAATTCATATTGTTCGGACATTTCAGCCAGATATAAGGCGAGTTTTTTCCGCCCGTGTATTTGATATTGAGTTTATCAAGAGTATCGCCGATAATTTTTGCATTTCGCTTGTAATAATTCAGATTTTCGTGAATTTGCTTCTGCCCTTCGTCCGTAAATACCGCTGCCGCACCCTTTTGAACAATATAAGGAACGCCGTTAAATTTTGTTGTCTGTCGGCGAAGCCACATTTTATTAAGGCTCATTCCGCCAAAAATCAACTCGGTCGGCACAACGGTATAACCGCATCTCGTTCCCGTAAAGCCTGCAGTTTTTGAAAAAGAACAAAATTCTATTGCACATTTTTCCGCATTTTCAATCTCATAAATACTTCTCGGCAAATTTTTTCCGTCGATAAAACTTTCATAAGCAGAATCAAAGAGAATAATTGCCTTATTTTCAAGAGCATAATCCACCCACTTTTTAAGCTGCTCCCTGTTATAAACCGCACCTGTCGGGTTATTAGGCGAACAAATATAAATCAAATCAGCCTTAATTTTTTCATCGGGCAAAGGCAAAAAGTCATTTTCCTCATTTGCATCAGCAAAAACGATTTTTCTTCCCGACATAACATTGGTATCAACATAAACGGGATAAACGGGGTCAGGAACAAGAACGGTATTGTCTTTTGCAAACAAGTCCAGAATATTGCCCAAATCACTTTTCGCACCATCGGATATAAAAATTTCATTCAGTTCAAGTGAGACATTATGACTTTTATAATAATTTTGAATAGCCGATTTTAGAAAATCATAACCCTGCTCGGGCCCGTAGCCCTTAAAGGTTTCTTTTCTGCTCATTTCATCAACGGCGAAGTGCATTGCTTCAATAACGGCATTACATAAAGGCAATGTAACATCGCCGATACCGAGTTTGATTATTTCCGTATCGGGATTATTTGAAGCAAAATCGCTGACCTTTTTCGCAATCGTCGAAAAAAGATAACTTTCGTTTAAATTCTTATAATTTTCGTTTATATTCATAATTTACCTCGCCTAAATTAACTTACTTTGTGCGGAAGAAGGCTCAAGTTCGGCAAAATTATTTAAGGTTGCTAATCATAGATTACCACAAAAAAACAAAATAGGGCATTACAAAGAAAACAATCCTCAAAAAATCAGAACGAAAAGGATTGCCACGCTCCACTCGCTCATATTGTAATATTCTTGTGTAGATTGCTTCATAACAGAAATCAGTTTGTGATATATGTTGTTCGAACTATTTTCATGTGTTACAATGTCTTTGTCAATTGGGGGACACACAGTAACCTCATCGACAAATAAAAAGACAGTAACTTTGTTGCTGTCTTTTTATTATGCTGATGAGGGCTTTAACGTATTGTTTTATGGGTTCTGCGGAATTTTCGTAATACTCTTTGATGGATTGTTTAAATATATGCTATAAATTTCAGTAGCAGTGTGCATAATAATGCACGCGCCGCTGCTAGTAATGACTTCATGCGAAGCCTGTGTTGCTTTTTAATTCATATATTATAGTTTTAATCTTTTTGCCAAAGCAGGAACAATCAAATTCCAGGCTTTTGCATTAGGATGAGGATCATCATCAGCAACACGATATTTAACATCATTAAAATTTTCAGAAGATAAATCTTTTAAATGAATAACTTCAATATTTTTTTGTTCCAAAGTGTTCCAATCTTCTAATCCCTTATCATCATATACAAATATGACAAACTTAGTTTTAGGATATTTTTTAGTGATTTCTTTTTGAATTTCTGTAAAATATATATTTAATAAATCTATGTTTTTATAAATTATTGCATCTGAATAAACCATATTAAGATACATAAAAGTTCTTAATTTATGAAGATAATTTTTTTTGTTCTGATATTCTAATGTTTGGTCCGGTTTCTTCACAAATACCGGCATTTCTATATAATTGTCCGTCCAGCCAAATCTGGTAATTCTGCTGACATGATCACCAATATAAGTATATATTACATATTCAGGATTTGATATTTTATTTAAATCTTTATAATACCTCAACAAATACAGAGTCTCTTTGGGAGAGCCACCGCTGACACTGTAATTATAAACGGTTCTGTTTGTCAGTTTTGATAATTGATAACCGAATGTTTCTTCTAACTCTAAAGAATTACCGTAAGAATATGAACAACCAAATAAAATAACAGGAGTTTTGTCTTTATCTCCATACACAACCTTTCTGAAAAACCAGTTGTATGTTAGGCGCTTTTCTATGGAGCCGTCTTTATATGAAGATAAAAGACCTTGGAAAAAAGGTTTTCGTGTACCCTTTGGTTCTCCTTTCCAAATATTGTCATAAGCAACCATTTCTAAAATTAACAGAAAAACCAAAGAAATTAAAAAATTAAAAAATAGTATAGTAAACAAATGTATGAAATAAGTTTTATAATTTTTTTTCATTATATTTGGTATTAATGACTGTATCTTTTGGTGATATTATATTGAAATATTTGATAAATGTCAAAAATGGCAGTATTTTTAATATTCTTTATTATGTCCGATTCTGATGTGCTGTTATTTTACAATGTTATTAAATACGGTAATAACAAAAGGAAAGACTATGTATCTGACTGATGAAGAATTTAAAGTCCTGCTTGGAATCAAAGAGGGTTTGTCGTATGGCGAAATTTACAATAAATACGGTGTATATATGGGGATGAATGACCCACGTATTAATTCTCTTTTCAGAAAATATTGTCCTGAATTTACACCTTATTACAGAACTTTTTTGCGGCAAAATGCCGATTTATCAAAAGTCAAAGTCGTTTCAAAAAACGAAATGCCCTATTTTAAATATATAGAGAATCAACTCGCCGATTATATCGATATTAACAAAAGAGATGTTGAACAGCTTGTTGAGTATTTTAAAAACCTGTCAAATGAGCCATGGGCACCTACTCACAGGTTGTATCGCACGGATGACGGGTTGAGTTCCTCTTTGTATATTCAGGATTTAAAAACGGGCAAAAGGTCAAAACTTCGGGTTAATATAGACGGCGATGATTATGTCGGCGATGAATTGAAAGAACTTGACAATGAAAACCCGTATAAAAATCAACAGTAATACAAAAAACGGGGCGGAATCTGTTTTGACACACCAATGTATTAATATGATATTGTGAACTTAAAAATTGAAAGGAAAAACTATATGGCAGCAGAAAATAGCAATAATATCAAATCAGAAATTATTAAAACGGCTAATTTGGCAGGATATGACTATGCAATCTTAGCAGGATACTGGGACGGGTATGACGTTTATGAGCCGATTTATTGGTCAGATGTAATTACAGATACTGGGGCAGCCGCATTTATTTTGGTCAAAGACGATGAAATTCGCCGGACAAAAGACAATGAAGAAACTTCTAAGGTTATTGATGAAATGAAAAGTTGGTTAGACGATGAATTGGAAATTAAACCTCTCGAAATTGAGCCGAATATCACTATAAAGTCTTTTGAGTTTGCTCGTGGCGGACAGGGAGGCAATTTTAAGTTATTTGAATATAGTGCAAATGAAAAGGGAAATATTTTAACATACACAGAAAAGGGTGAGGCGAAGCCGTCTTTACCGCCTGCAAAGGTTAAAATTGATGATGAAAAGTTTAATGAATATGTTGTCGGAATGATAAAATACTTCTGCGAAGAGAATGGCGGAGCACTTGGCTATTGCGAAGGAGAGTTCTATGAATTCAGTGCGGATTTATCGGACGGCAGAAAATTAAAATCGGACGGATATAATTCTTTTCCTTTTGGATACAACAAATTCATTGCATTCCTTGAGCATTATTGGGATGATACAAATAATATAATTGAATATTTGCCGATGAAAAGATTTGAAAATGCCGATTAAACCCAACAACAATACAAAAGGAGTTGCTGATGGAACAGGGTACAAACAGGCTGAATATTCCCGAAACAACAATGAGCGTCGAGGAGATACGGGAATATCTAAAACTATTCAGGCGGACAACAATGAACGACCCCGAGTTCAGACGGTTCAGGAGAATGATACAGGAGAAAAACGCACAACAACTTCACATGCCGCTGAAATTTGACAATTAACAAGCGTATTTTCGGTTGATTACTACCTCAAAACTTTTGTATAAAAATCTTTTTTCAAAAAGAAAATCGGATATTTCTTAATATAATCCCAAACCCTGAACATATAAAAACCCAAACCGCCGATTTCTCTGGCAAAACGAAACTCGTTGACACTATCTGTGGTTTTATATTTTATAACATTCTTCAAAGTTTCTTTGTCGCATGATAAAAGTTTTTTCAAAATGCGTTTATTTATCGGAACCCCGTGAAAATCAGACAAAACAGGCAAGAAACGAACATTTTCAAAATCTTTTAACAGTTCGCTGTTATAAATATCCCATTCACTGCCATTCGGGTAAATGTAAAAAATAGGAATATCGGACTTTGCATAATCAACGTCGTTAAAAAACTCTTTCGTCGTTTCATTTGCATCTAAAATTTCCTGCGATAAAACAGAGTTATAATTTTTAAGCATAGGGCTGAAAGCGATTGTAAAATCTGCGTTTAAAAGTTTTCCGAAAATAATTGCGGCAGAGCCGCCCGCCGAAGAACCGATTGTTATTACCTTATAGCCCTCTGTTTCTTTTTTGAGCATTTCAGTAACTTTTTCAATTGAATTTAACTCTTTATCATTAATGCCGAATTTATAAAACCTTTTTGTTATATCCCTTATAAAAATATGTTTTTCGGCATAGGGAACACGAGTCATATACCACTCATAGTTGTCAATCTTTAAAATTGATTTTGTAAAATCTTCAACCGTATCGGTTTTGTAAACACCGTTACTCGAACAATAAACAACGGCATACTTCTCCGCATTATTTCGATTTTCGGTTCGGATAATGTAATTGTCCTTATGAAACTGTTCTTTAATAAGTTCCTGAAGTTCAGCCATTATTTTCCTCAATATTTATAAAGCGTTTCCAAAAATCGTAGTCGTACTTTTTAAAGGCGTGGCACAAAAACGGCAAGCGTTCTTCGCACATCTTGTAGAGTCTTTTCGGCTGTTGTTCAAAAGCAAAATGCATTGCAATTTCGGGCGGCGGAAACTTAAAGTCTTTGACGGTTTCTTTTGCGTATTTTGCAATATAATAATCCTCGTTTAATCTTGTCAAAAACCTTGCGGGAATAAACTTTTGCATTAGATATCTGCAATAATTAACGGGAAAATTTATTATATTTGAAATCAGTTTTTTCTTTTTGTTTTCAGAAACAATATCTTCAAAAGAATGGATTACATAAGGCTCTTCAAAAAGTTTTATATGCTGCTGAACGTTTCTCAAAGACATACCGCCGTTTCCGACCTGTTCAAGCATTTTTGAATTTTCATCGGCACCCTCAAATTTTTCAAACCACGGAGCGCCAATGTAGTCATAACCCTGTTCACACCAGTATTCAAGTTCGTCCTTGAACACCCAGCCGTCAGGCTGATAAATCAAAATATATTCATATTGCTCAAAACGCTTATAAAACTCAACGTCCATACACAAAGCGCTGTAAGCCCTGACACCTTTGAAATTTTTATCGTCAAATCTTTCAAATTTGTCCGTCAGAAATTTGTATTCCGAAACATCAAGACTTTCAGGACAAACAACAATTATCGGATATTTGCCGAGAAGTTTTTCAGCCTGAATAAGAGATGCCCTCTCCTCTTTTGCAGGCTTTGCAAGATATATCGGAATTACGACTGCAACACTTGTCATAACGAGCAATACCAGTTATAAGTATCTGTTATACCCTGTTTTAAGTCAATCTTCGGACTCCAGCCGAGAGCCTTGATTTTAGTTGCGTCCATAAGTTTTCTCGGCGTACCGTTAGGTTTCGATTTATCGTAAGTAATTTCACCTTTAAAACCGACAATGTCTTTAACGATAACAAACAAATCTTTGAGTTGAATATCGGTACCGTCCGTAACGTTAACAAGTTCGCCGATTTCATCGGCATCTTTATTGTCCATAAGATAGAAAGACGCATCTGCAAGGTCGTCCGACGACATCATTTCTCTGAACACGGAACCGTCGCCCCAAAGAACAACATGGTCTTTAAACGCACCGAGTTTATTCAGAACTTTTTCCACTTCTTCATTATTATCATAATCAAAACTGTCGTCCAGACCGTTTCCGAGTTTATAGCGTTTTAAGTCCTTCTTTATCGCTTCAAAATCACAGTTTGCAAGCAGTTTTGCAAGATGAAATCTTCTCATAATCATAGGAAGAAGATGCGCCGTTTCCATATTGAAATTATCCCCTATACCGTACTGATTTGTAGGCATCAAAGAGATAAAATTCGTTCCGTACTGCTTGTTGTAATAATAACAGAGTTTAATCGCCGCAATTTTTGCAAGCGCATAAGCCTCGTTTGTTTTTTCAAGCGGAGCCGTCAAAAGACAATCTTCCGCCATTTTATCCGGAACTATTCTCGGATAAATACAACTTGAACCTAAATTCAAAAGTTTTTTTGCGCCGTATTTATAAGCAGAATGAATAACGTTTGTAGAAATCATTAAATTTCTGTATATAAAATCTGCGGGATAGGTTGAATTTGCCAAAATTCCGCCGACTTTTGCGGCAGCAAGCAAAACATAATCGGGTCTTTCCTTATCAAAAAAAGCCTCTGTATCAGCCTGATTGGTCAAATCCAATTCTTTTGAGGTTCTGACAACAATGTTTTTGAAACCCTCTTTTTCAAAACGTCTTAATAATGCCGAGCCAACAAGACCTTTGTGTCCGGCAATATATACTTTTGCATTTCTGTCTAACATTTTATGCCTCTTGCGGTTCTGTTACTTCATATCCTTCGGAAAGCAAAAATTTGGCTTTTTTTGCTTCTTCCATATCGCTTGCAACCATTTCTTTTACAAGCATCGGCAAATCATATCTGGGCTTCCAGCCGAGTTCTTTTCTTGCCTTTGAAGAATCACCCAAAAGCAAATCAACTTCGGTCGGTCTGAAATACCTCGGGTCAACTTCTATTACAACCTTGCCAGTTGCCTTATCAATACCTTTTTCGTCAGCACCCTCGCCCTTAAATTCAATATCCATACCGACTTCTTTAAATGCCATTTTGCAAAAATCACGAATGGTGGTTGTAACACCCGTTGCAAGAACGTAATCCTGCGGTTTTTCCTGCTGTAAAATCAGCCACATTCCCTCTACGTAATCTTTAGCGTGTCCCCAATCTCGTTTGGAACTCAAATTTCCGAGATAAAGTTTTTCTTCAAGTCCGAGTTTAATTCTGCACGCCGCTCTTGTAATTTTTCTCGTAACAAAAGTTTCGCCTCGGCGGGGACTTTCGTGATTAAACAAAATTCCGTTGCTTGCAAAGATATTGTAGCCCTCTCTGTAATTTACGCAAATCCAGTAAGCATACAATTTTGCACACGCATAAGGTGAACGGGGATAAAACGGCGTTGTTTCTTTTTGGGGTGTTTCCTGAACAAGACCGAATAATTCACTCGTTGATGCCTGATAAAATTTTGTTTTCTTTTCCAAGCCCAAAATTCTTATTGCATCAAGAAGTCTTAAAGTGCCTAAACCATCAGCATTTGCGGTATATTCGGGACAGTCAAAGGAAACTTTAACGTGCGATTGCGCCGCCAGATTGTAAATTTCATCGGGCTGAATTTCCTGAATTAATCTGATTAAGTTTGTGCTGTCCGTTAAATCACCGTAGTTAAGTTTGAAATTAGCGGACTTATTGTGAATATCCTGATAAATGTGGTCAATTCTCTGTGTATTGAAAGAGGACGAACGGCGTTTCATACCGTGCACTTCATATCCTTTTTCAAGCAAAAATTCCGCAAGATAAGAACCGTCTTGTCCCGTAATACCCGTTATTAAAGCAACTTTTCCCATAATTTTCCCCGTATTTTGTATAAAATTATTTTACCATTTTTTATACAAACATGTTATTACTTAACATTTGTTTCAATATCAAGAGTATATTTTTCCTGAAATTTTTCAAATTCTTTTGCAAAATGTTCATTTTCACCCGTTTTAATACTATTCAAATAATTATGCATATCTAATTGTGAATATTTCATCTGAATTACACATGCCGCAATATTTGAACAGTGGTCAGAAACTCTTTGATAACAATTTAACAAATCAGAAAGCATAAAACCTAAATCAATAGTGCAAGCTCCGTTTTGCAGACGTTCGATATGCCTGTTTTTAATTTCCAAAACCAAACCATCAATAACCTGCTCCAAAGGTTCTATATCTGTTGCAGTTATACTGTCATCTGTTTCAAATGCAGAAACAGTCAAACTTAAAATTTCCGTTAAAGCATTGGTTAAAACGTCCAATTCCGCCATCGCCTCTTTTGAAAACTTCATATTCTTTTCATGCATTTCTTTTGCAACAAAAGTAATTGTAACTGCGTGGTCGCTGATTCTTTCAAAATCACTGAGAGTGTGCAAAAGTTTTGAAACCTGATTGTTATCACTTTCCGTAAGTTCTTTTCCCGATAATTTAACGAGAAACGTTCCGAGTTTATCTTCATAATTATCAATTTTTGTTTCTGAATTGAAAATATATTCGGCCTTTGCTTCATCGTATTTTTTAAGCAATTTTATGGACTCAATCAAAATATCTTCCGTCATATCTGCCATTGAAACCGCATGATGATTACATTCCGATATTGCAAATGCCGGAGATAATAAAATACGTTCATCAAGAAAGACTTCAGTTTTAGAATCTTTATCAGATTTTTCTTTAACAACAGTTTTTGCAAATTTTTCAATCTGTTTAATAAACGGGAAAAGAAAGATAGTTGTTGCCACGTTGAAAATCGTATGGCAAACAGCAATTCCGACAGGATTTACAACCTTATCATTTAAATTAAGATTTAAAAAATAATTAATTGCCAAAAATATAGGCAAACAAATAATAACACCCATTACGTTGCATATAATATGAGTAACGGCAACACGTTTTGCATTGGTATTAACACCGATACTTGAAATCAAAGCGGTTACACAGGTTCCGACGTTCATACCCATAATAAGCGGAACCGATATCCCGTAAGAAACAAGTCCCGTCAGAGATAAAGCCTGCAAAATACCGACTGCGGCAGCCGAACTTTGAATAATACCCGTAAATACAGCACCCACCAAAACACCTAGCAGGGGGTTTGTAAATACTGTCAAAATACTTGAAAATTCAGGACTTTTAGCCAAAGGGCTCATTGCATCGGACATCAAAATCATACCGAACATAAGAATCGCAAAGCCGACCAAAACAGAGCCGACACTTTTTTTACGGTTATTCTTCGATATCATCATCATACAAACACCACCCAAAGCGAACAACGGTGAGAAATTAGCAGGTTTTAACATTTGTAGAAAGATATTATCACTCGATATACCCGACAAACTCAAAATCCAAGCAGTAAGGGTTGTTCCGACATTCGCCCCCATAACAACACTTATGGTTTGCCCGAGTTCCATAATTCCTGAATTTACTAAACCGACAAGCATAACGGTAAGTGCGGAAGATGACTGAATAGCAATTGTAATTACAGCACCGAGAGCAAATCCTTTTGCGGGATTTGAAGTCATTTCTCTCAACAGTTTTTCAAGTTTTCCGTCGGCAATTTTTTCCAAACCTGCGGACAAAACCTGCATGCCGTACAGAAAAAACGCCAACCCGCCGCATAATGTAAATATTGAAAATATAGTCATTTGATAATTCCCGTAATTATTATCCGTTTATATTATAAAATACTAATTACCAACGGAAAAGATTTAATTACAAAATTTTAACGGAAATATTTACAGAAAAATATCATAACATAAAAAAATGCTCCGAAAATTCGGAGCATTTTCTTGTAAAACCAAACTAAATTATCTTTTTGGCAACATTTTTCACGGCACCTGTTATCGCATTATCCGATACTATATCCGTAGCCTGCGAAAGCATATTTGTCGGATTGGTTAAAGTTTCCGTATTAGGAGTTAATGCGGAACCTGCAACCTGCGACAAAGTGTTTACGGGATTGAGTAAGGTATCTGCGGGATTCTTATTTCCGCCCAAGCCACCCAAGGGATTAGCCAAATTTTGAGCAAGATTAACAGCACCGTTTAACGCATTACCTTTACCGTTTTGCTGAGTTTTTGCAAGACCGTTTTGTCCTTTAGCCTGCATATTGTTCATCATCTGCATCAAGCCGCCGCCTTGCTCCTGATTTTGAACATTTCCCTGCATCTGCCCCAAAAGGCCGCCCTGCTGATTTCCGTTATTTGCTATTGCAGGAAGTTGATTTTCATTTTGACCTTTGTTCTGCTGCTGCTGTCCAACCAAATCATAAGCCTGCTGAACGGTATCATTAATTTTCTGCTGAGAATTTTTCATGCCGTCAACATTATTCTGTGCCGCCTGTTTATGCTGACCTGCCTCGGTAAAGGATTTTTGAGCATTTGATTTTGCCTGAACTTCACCATTAGTAGCATTAGCCAAATTAGTTTGTCCCTGCTGAACTTCATTGGTACCTGTCGTAACTTTTTGTGTACCCGATGAAACTTTTTGTGTTCCCGATGCCGTTTTTTGAGTTGCCTCGGTTGTATTTTTTGTAGCCTGAGCAGTTTCTTTAGTGGCACTTGCGGTTTCTTTAGCCGCAGTTGTAAAGTGTTTAGCAGCCGATGCCGCTTTTTCCGCCGCCTGAGCACCGTCAGCCGCCGCACCTGCAAACTGCGTTGCCGCCTGTGAGAATAATCCTGGAGCGGCAGCCGCACCAAAGAATGATGCCAAAGCCGCCATTGCCGCACTCATAAATCCTGAGCCTGCGGCTGTTTTGGCTCCTGCTTCCGCCACTTTTGCCGTCGCTGTCGCGGTATCAGCAGTTCCTTCTGCCGTTTCTTTTGTTGCATTTGCTGTATGTTTTGCCGCTTTTTGTATATTTTGCTGTGCAGCCTGCATTTTCTTTTGCGCATCCTGCAACTGCTTTTGACCGTCCTGAATGGTTTTTTGACCGTCCTGAACCGTCTGCTGACCCTTTGCTATATCCGACTGCGCTTTAACTTTTTCAAGTCCATGCTGCGCAGCCTGCTGCATAAAGTCACTTCCTGCCTGCATAGAGTTATTACTTAACGTAATATTTTGAGTATATTGTTGTCCTAAATTTGTATAATTAGCAATTTCGGATTGCTCCGTTGACGATAAACCGCTTAACTTACTTTGTTTATCGCTGTCTTGAACACCTGACATAAGTTTATCAATCTTTGCTTCGGGAGATTGAATTTTTCCCGCATCCATCTTATCGGTGCCTGCAATCTTCTGTTGTTCGGAATTTTGGTTTGCAAAAATACTTGAAGACTGTAAATTTGCGTTGGCATTTGCAGCTGCTCCGTTTTTATTTTGATTTTTTGCAGCCTGCATTTTGGCTTTGTTTGCATTCTGAGCCTTATTGGCATTCTTTGCGTTATTTGCACCCGAAAGTTCTTTAGCAGCATTTGAAGAATTTTTCTCGGCATTACCTTTTTCGCCTTCCGCACCGCCTCTTGCCGATTCAGCCTCTTTCTTGATTTTTTCCTGTTCTTCTTGCTTTTCTTTTTCGGCTTTTTCTTCTTCTTCTTTCTTTTTGGCTTCCTCTGCTTCTTCCTGCTCTTTTACAAAAGAATCTTCATTTTCGCAAAAATCGCCCGATTCTACCGTTTCTCTGCTGAAACTGATAGCATTGTTCTGACTGCTGTTGTTGTTAACCGTGGACGTATTGCCCGACGCATCCATCTGGTTAAGTCTTGTGTTCTTCAATTTAACATCAATATTCGTAGCCATAAAACACCTTCCATACACTATACTTTGAAGTAATCGGCAAATTTACCGAAAAACTTTAAAAATTTTTGGCATTTGTTAATAAATTTTAAAAAATTTTATGAAAACTCTAATCCATAATGGTTGCAAGATATGCAATAGTTTTCGGGAAATATTGCTGCAGATAATGAGAACGTATTTCAAACAATTCTTCGGAATTTTTAGTATTCAGAATTGCATTTGTTTCGGCAATAGCCTCCTGTATTCCATCTTTATATTCCGAAGTTTTGATAAAGTAACTTATATGGTCGCGCTGTGCAAGAGGAAATGCCTTATTAAAAGCGGCTTTTTCTTCTTCAAAAACCTTGTTAACTTCGGGGTTTGAAAAGATTGAATTTAAAAGTGTTTCTTTTTGTTTAACATCTACGTTTGCATAATCTTTGGCATGACCCGCTTCATGAAGAACAACAAAGAGATTATCCCCCGATTTTATTGTTCTTGTAACCGCAGAATAGGTTGATTCGTTAGTATTTTCTATGCCGTTAAAGTTATCCGTTGTCTGACCTAAAGCGATAATTTCTTCGGCGGGCATGTGTCTGAAAGACTTCATTAACTTTTCTTTATTGCCATCAATTTTGCCGTCTAATTCCAGAACGGAAACTTCTCCCGTGTTCATATTGGTAACGTTAATACTATTTTCGGCAAATTTTATTTCATATTTTTTATCCTTTTCGGTTGATATACAGGTATTTTCATCAACGACTTCAAAGGTTATGTTTTTATCAAGCAAAACCTTTCCGCTTTTATCGGTAATTTTATAAGACGAGTGAACGTTACCGTCTGCATCTTCCGCATATTGATACTGCGTTCTTGTTCCGTCGGTCGAAACCATATCTTTAAAGACGGTAGTTTCGCCCGTATTTTCATCATATTTGCCTTCGCTGATAATTTTTTCGGTTCCGTCGGGGTAAACGTATTTAATATTCGGTGTTCCCGCCAAATCCGACAAACCATACTGCTCCGTTCTCAAAACCTGCCCCTGAGCATTTCGGACTACTCTGGTTTCTTCTGTGACTATGGGCTGCGGCAGGCTCGGGCTTTTCATTGAAACGACTTTTGATGTCGTGTTGTTTTTGTAATCCGTAGTATATTTAACCTGCTGCGGATAGCCCTCTTTTGATTTTTCGATTTTTACTTCTTCAATTGCCCTTTCTTCGAGATTTTTGTCCAAAAGCAAGATTTTAGAACCGTTATCGGGTAAATCTATGCGAACATTGTAGGCATTTTCGTCAAATTCGTCCTGCACAAAAGATATTCTTCTTGCATCGGGATTTTCTTTTGCAAACTTGTTAACCTTCTGAACAACTTTCGCAGTATCGGTAATTTTATCGTTTTTGGCAATAGCGATAATTTCATCACTGTCAATCGGCATTTGAGAAAGTACGCCGATTTTTGCAAGTTGATGACCCTCCAATTGATTTGCCATGTTTTTGATATTAAGCGGCGTAAATCTCGGCTCACCATTTTCTTTTTTCAAAACCGTTAAATCGGCAACCGCATTTAAAGTTTCGGCATCTCTTGAAGCAAAATCCATAACCAGAGTGCTAATCATCTTCGGTTCCTGAACTATGGTTTTAACAGCCTGCCATTTTTCAGGCTGTTCGCTTACCAAACCGACAAGCGTTGCGATTTTTTCTTCGTCAAATTTTGGAACACCCTTAAAGTTTTTAATCTGCCTTAATTCCTCGGCAGCAGTTTCGGGGTTAAAATTTTCTTCACAGACAGACTCTTTTACGGCAGAAGAAGTTCTTACAAAAGTATCTGACGGCATGTCTTTTGTTTTTATTTGTGTATGGTTATTTTGAATTTTAGGTGCCGATACCGCACTAATACCTTTTAAAAACGATATATTCATCTATCTCTCGTGTCTGTCTTACACTTTATATTGTCGGTTAAAAACATTTTTTCTTTAATTTTTCCGAAAAAATGTTACAAATATTTAAAAGATTATCTTCCGAAACTTTGTCTAATCCTCACTTAAGTCTTTATTGATAAAACATTTTATATATGCTATACTCAAAAGATGAAAAAAATTATTTGCAGAAACCCTTTTTTTTATTGCGATATAGGATTAGACGGCAATGTTTATGCCTGCTGCAACAAATGGTGCAATTTTTATTCACTTGGAAATATTCTGAATGATGATTTGACGGAAATTTTTCACGGAGAAAAAATTCAGGAATTTATAAAACAATTTACCGACCAAAACTTTAAATATTGCAGAACCGATATTTGCATAGGCAGCAAGAAAATTGAAGAATCTGCTTATCCGAGACTCTTTCAGGAATATTTGGCAAACAAAAAAAGAGAAATGCGACTTAATTTTGATACAAGCTGCAATTTAAGCTGTATTTTTTGCCGGCACAATTTTTCAATGGCAAATGAAAATGAACTTACTTCGGTTCAAAAATTAATCGACAGAATAAAAACCTTTTTACCCGAAATTGACAAAAACCATTGGGTTATTTCTTTAAACGGGCAGGGCGAAGTATTTGTCAGCAAACCATATCTTGATTTAATACGTCATATTACGGAAAACTACAAAAATATAAAATTTCAGATTATAACCAACGGAATTTTATGTTCAGAGGAAATGCTGAAATCTTTAAATATAGAAAACCGAATACAAGCTATAGAAATAAGCGTGCATGCCTATACGGAAAAAACGTATAACAAATTGATAAAGGGCGGCAAATTTAATATCCTGAAAAAAAACCTTCAATATGTAAGCGAATTAAAAAAACAAAATAAAATTAACCATTTTCAGATGAATTTTGCGATTAATTCCATAAATTATAAAGAAATGGTTGATTTTACAAAATGGAGTCTGCAATTAGAAGCAGAACCCTGTTTTTTACCGCTGTTAATACTTGAGCCAAAACAACGTGAAGAATTTGACAAACTGAATGTAGCAGACAAAAACCACCCAAAATACAATGACTTTGTAAAAATTTTAAATGAACTTTCGCAATATAAAGACAATATGTTAATGCCCGAAAATTTTTGGGAAATGAAAGAAAACGAAATAATATCTTCATCACAGGCAATAACAAATATAAAGAAAACACTGGCTTTTGAGTTTTACAAACTGACCCTGTAATATTTCCAAAACCTGATGTGGAAAATGCAATTAATCTGAAATATCTGGCTTTTAAACAAAAAAACAAAAGGCGCTTTGAAAATTCAAAACGCCTTTATAAATGGTTGCGGGGGCTGGATTTGAACCAACGACCTCCGGGTTATGAGCCCGACGAGCTACCAGGCTGCTCTACCCCGCGATAACTCTTACAAATTTATTATTAACCGCTAAAAACAAAAAATCAACCCCTTTTAAATGAAAAATCTGCATAAAGATTTACAGACGGTTTTCAAAATTTAAAAATTATACCAAAATATATATCCTCTTTTGATGCATATATATTTCATAATAAATATATAAATACGGAGGAAACAGAAATGAAAGAATTAAACTGGATTGTTAGTGCAATTATTTTTGTTGCAATCGGAATTTTATTTTCCTGAAACAAACTTGATTACTTTTAGATAAAATTGACCTGAACGGGATTTAAGTCATCATCAAAAAGCACATAGGCATTATGCAGCAAATTCAGATATTTGGCAGGTGAAATATTCATCATATATGCCGCCTGTTCAAAGGACAACAGTCCCGAAGTAACAAGTCTTTTCAGGATATCACACTGGAACATTCCGCTTCCCGCAAGCGTTCCGTTCGTATTATAAAAACTGCCGTTATTCAGATAAACATCCTGTCCCGCAAAAACACCTTTTTTGCCGCCCTCGTGCGCTATCGGCAGGGCATCGCTGATTAAAATAATTTTATCCATCGCCTTCAACTTAAAGACCATTTCCAAAACCTCGTCAACAACGTGGTTTCCGTCTGCTATCAACTCAACATAAATATCATCATTTACAAGCGAACCCGAAATAATATTTTTAAATTTATGTGAAAGCGGTGCCATTGCGTTAAACAAGTGAGTAACCGAATTACAATAGGTTAAATCATCAGCCATTGTATGACCCGCCTGAATTTTAACACCCTTATCTTTCAGATACTTGCAAAGATTTCTGTTTTCATCAAGTTCGGGGGCAAGAGTAACGATTTTAATGATTTCGTCCTCTATCTTTTTATAATCCTGAATGGTCGGCTTAAGAATGTATTCCTGCTGATGAATACCTTTTTTGAGAGAGTTAATGAAAGGCCCTTCAAGATGAACGCCCGCAATCTTCGCGGATTGGGCAGGCTGTTTGGCCTGTGCTTCCTTCATTACGGCAATCTGTTTTTTAATCTGAGAAATTTCACCCGTCATCAAGGTCGGATAAATTATCGTTGTGCCGAATTTTGCCATTTCAACGGCAACATCAACAACCTCGTCTGCCGTACAATCCATAAAATCTATTCCGAAAGCACCGTGAAAATGCTGTTCTATAAAGCCTTCCGTTTTATACATATTTACCTCAAAGATTCAATAGCCTTTTTAATATCCGAACTTCCGTAAACGTAACTGCCCGCAACAAGTGCATTTGCACCGTATTTTTTGCAAACCATGCCCGTTTCGGCATTTATACCGCCATCAACTTCAATAATCAAGTCATCTTTTGCGTGTTGTTTGATATACTTAATTTTTTCGGCACAATCGGGCATAAAAGATTGTCCGCCAAACCCCGGTTCTACCGTCATTATCAAAATTAAATCAACCATAGAAATATAATCTTTTATTTCTTCAGGTTTTGTTTTCGGCTTTATCGACAAACCCGCCTTAATACCAAAAGACTTGATTTGTTCGATTACTTCTGCTGTTTTTTCTTTTGTCGCCTCATAATGAAAAGTAATATAATCCGAACCCGCCTTTGCAAAATCGGGAACGTATTTTTCGGGATTTTCAATCATCAAATGAACATCAAGCACTATATCGGTAACTTTTCTCAAAGCCTTTACAACAGGAGCGCCGATTGTAATATTCGGAACAAAATGCCCGTCCATAACATCAACATGAGCCCATTCAGCCCCCGCATCTTTTATGATTTTCACATCTCTTTCCAAATTGGCAAAATCCGCCGACAAAATTGATGGTGCAATGATTGTTTCAGTCATTTTGTTCTCCTGTTATTTTCAGTTTTAAACAAGCCTGATACGCCGCTTCTCTTTCAGCCTGTTTTTTGCTTTTTCCGCAGCCTGTTCCAAGTTCCCGTCCGTCATACAACACAATGACACTAAAAGTGGTATCATTGTCGCTGCCTGATTTTGATATCAGTTCATAGACGGGTCGCTCTTTGGTTAAAGCCTGTGTATATTCTTGTAGTATAGCCTTTGAATTAAATTTTGGCAAAAATGTATCTAAATTATCAATATATTTTGAATACATTTTTTTCAAAAATCCGCCGATTTTTTCCATACCGACGTTGTTTTCATACAAAGCCCCCAAAAAAGCCTCAAAAGCACAGGCGGAGATTGACGTAATATTTCTTCCGCCCTCTTTTTCAAGCGCCTTTGAAATCTTAATATAACTTTTTAAATCCAAATCTTCGGCGAGGTTAAACAAAAAGTCATCACTTACAAGTATAGAGCGTAAATTTGTCATTTTTCCCTCACGGCTTTCGGGGAATTTTTTATACAAAATATCGCTGACGACAAGTTTTAAAACAGCATCACCCAAAAATTCAAGTCTTTCATAGCACTCGGTTTCGGACAAACCCTGCTCAACCGCATAAGAGGGATGAACAAAAGCCTTTTCGACATTTTTTGTATCAAGTTGTTCAAAACCGATATCCTTTAAAAAACAGGTTAAATCTTTACATAAGTCCTGCATTGGATAAGACCTTTTCCAGCGACGACAAAAGATTAGCAAAAGAATAATCGTTATAAACTACGTATTTAAAGAAATAATATGCAACAGGTGCCGAAAGAATATAACTGTCAGCCCTGTCAAGCAAACCGCCGTGACCGGGAAGGCTGTCACCCGAATCTTTAACGCCCGCATCTCTTTTTAACAAAGATTCCGATAAATCACCGATTTGAGCAAAGAAGGTAATAATTATTCCCGCCGAAAGCGATTGCCAAACAGGCATCTTCAAAATATATCCGAAGAACAGAGCCGTTAAGATTGCGGCAATCGTACCGCACACACAACCTTCAACGGTTTTCTTCGGGCTTACTTCACATAATTGGTGTTTTCCGAAATTTTTGCCAAAGAAATATCCGCCTATATCCGTTGCCAAAATAATAAAAAACAACATAACAAGATAACCCATTCCGGGGTTCATATTGGCTATTGTTAAAAAGCCTTTTCCGGGGGCGCCGATTCCTCTGACCAAATATACATAAGTCGGAAGCCAGCAAAATATAAAACCGAAAACCGTTGTTGCAACATTCGCAATATAGGGCTGTCTGAGTTTGAACAAAACTGCACAAAAGGAAAGAACCACCCCAAAGAATAAAACTATGGGAAAATATTTTTCAGAATGTGCCACCGACAATATGAATAAAAGACAGGTCATAAATGCAATGATTCTGAAAGACGGCTGAAAGCCCTTGCATTGCAGAATATGGACAAATTCCTTCATTGCAAAATAAACGAATAAAGCAACAACCACAGCGAGAACAAAGCCTCCCGCATAAAACGCCGAAAGCATTACGACACCTGTTATTACACCTGTCAGTATTCTGGCATCTAATATTTTTTTGGTTGTTGCTTTTTCTTCGTTTGACACTATATTGTTAAAACCTCTTTTTCTTTTTCTGCACAGAGGTCTTCAATAGTCTTTGTGTATTTGTCTGTTAATTTCTGAATTTCGTTTTGTTTGTCTTTAACGACATCTTCGGGCAAATTATCTGCCTTTTCTGCTTTTTTAACATCATCAGTCATATCACGGCGGATATTTCTGACAGCAACTTTTGCATCTTCACCCATTTTCTTAACTTCTTTTGCAATTTCTTTTCTCTTGTCTGAAGTCAGAGGCGGGAAAGGAAGTCTTACAACAATGCCGTCACTGTTGGGCGTAATACCCAAATCAGCCTTAATAACAGCCTTTTCAACTTCTTTAAGAATTGATTTGTCAAACGGTGCAATAACAAGAGTTGTACCGTCCTGAACCGTAACCTGAGCCATCTGGCGAAGCGGTGTGGGTGCGCCGTAATAATCAACTGTTACCTTTTCCAAAATGAGCGGATTTGCTCTGCCCGTTCTTACCGAACCAAAAGATTTTTTAAGTTGAGCAACGGCTTTTTCCATTTTTTCTTTGCCTTCGCTCATAATTTCTTCAACCGACATGTGTTCCTCCTACATAAGTTCCTATTTTTTCGTTATTTAAAATTTTCATCACTGCACCTTTTGCCGCAAAATCAAAAACAACAATCGGAATATTGTTTTCTTTACACAAAGAGCATGATGAAGTATCCATAACCTTCAAGCCTCTGATAATAATATCATCATAGTTTATAAAGTCATATTTTTTAGCATCTGGATTAATTTTAGGGTCGGCAGTGTAAACACCGTCAACACCGTTTTTAGCCATAAGCATAATATCAGCATCAATTTCCGATGCTCTTAAAGCAGCCGCCGTATCCGTAGTAAAGAAGGGATTGCCCGTTCCTGCCGCAAAGATTACTACTCTGCCTTTTTCAAGATGTCTTACGGCTTTAAATCTGACATAGGGTTCTGCGATTTTATTCATATCAATTGCAGACTGAACCCTGCACGATACATCGAGTTTTTTCAGCGCACTCTGCAAAGCAATTGCATTCATAACCGTTGCGAGCATTCCGACATAATCGCCCGATGCTCTGTCCATGCCGAGTTTTGCACTTTTCTGAATACCTCTGAAAATGTTACCTCCACCGACAACAACCGCTATCTGAGCGCCTGCATCATGAGCAATCTTAATTTCATTTGCAATCATCTCAACGGGCTCCTGATCGATACCGAAGTCCTGTTTGCCCATTAAGGCTTCACCGCTGATTTTCAATAAAATTCTCTTATATTTTAATTCACTCACGGACTAATCTCCTTTTTCAAATTCATTATACTAGAAACATGCTTTATTTTAAAGTTTTTAGAAAGTAAGTGTTTTATTTTGTTAATAATAAGACTTTTTTTATCATTTTAATGTATAATAAAAACAATAAAGGTATCAACAGGAGAGCAAACATGACCACCGAAAAAGAAGGAATAATTACCAAAATCATTGGCGCAATCGTTGATGTGGAATTTAAAAGCGGTAATTTACCGGCAATATATGATGCAATTGAAATCTGTAATGACGACGGCCAAAAAGTTGTTGCCGAAGTTCAGCAGCATTTGGGCGAAAACAGAGTACGTGCGGTTGCAATGGCATCAACAGACGGGCTGAAACGAGGAATGAAGGTTATAAATACGGAAGCCCCGATTTCAATACCTGTCGGCACTCCGATTTTGGGCAGAATTTTAAATGTTCTCGGAGAACCTGTTGATAATGCGGGCGAAATCAAATCGGAAACGAAACTGCCCATTCACAGAAAGGCGCCCTCTCTTACGGAACAAAATACGGATATAGAAATTCTTGAAACGGGTATTAAGGCAATTGACCTTATCCAGCCGTTCCAGAAAGGCGGAAAAGTCGGTCTGTTCGGCGGTGCAGGTGTCGGAAAAACCGTTCTTATTCAGGAACTTATACACAATATTGCAATGGCTCATGACGGCGTATCTGTTTTCGGCGGTGTAGGCGAAAGAACCCGTGAAGGTAATGACCTCTGGAATGAATTTAAAGAATCGGGCGTTATCGACAAGGTTGCTTTGATTTACGGACAAATGAACGAACCGCCCGGAGCAAGAATGAGAGTCGGATTATCGGCACTGACAGCGGCAGAATATTTCAGAGATTATTCAAAACAGGACGTATTATTGTTTATTGACAACATCTTCCGTTTTGTTCAGGCGGGCTCCGAAGTTTCGGCACTTTTGGGACGTATGCCGTCCGCAGTAGGTTATCAGCCGACACTTGCAAATGAAGTCGGCGAACTTCAGGAACGTATTACCTCAACAAAAGAAGGTTCAATCACCTCTATTCAGGCAATTTACGTTCCGGCAGACGACCTTACCGACCCCGCACCTGCAACAACGTTCTCTCACCTTGATGCATCAACCGTTCTTTCAAGAAGCATTGCTTCTCTCGGTCTTTATCCCGCTGTTGACCCGTTGGAATCAAACAGCCGTGCACTCGATGCAAATATTATCGGTGAAGAACACTACAATACGGCAAGAAAAGTTTTGGAAATTTTGCAAAAATACAAGGAATTACAGGATACCATCGCAATTCTCGGTATGGACGAACTTTCGGAAGAAGAAAAAGAAACCGTTAACAGAGCAAGAAAAATTCAGAAATTCCTCTCGCAGCCTTTCTTCGTTGCGGAAAAATTCTCCGGTACTAACGGTGCTTATGTAAAAATCGAAGATACAATAAAAGGCTTTAAAGAAATTATCGAGGGCAAGCACGATGATGTTCCCGAACAGGCTTTCTACATGGTCGGAACAATAGAGGACGCTCTTAAAAAAGCAGAAGAAATGAAAGAATAACAGGAGTTTTAAATGCCTGATAAAAAAATTCATTTTAAACTGATTACCCACGAAAAAATCGTCTATGAGGGCGATGTAGATGAACTGTATTCGCAGGGACTTGAAGGCAGATTCGGTATTTTACCCGACCACACCCCGTTTATGAGTGCATTAGAAATCGGTGTAACAAAAATCGTTTCTAACGGTAAGGCTGATTATTTTGCAACACTCGGCGGAGTTTTACAGTTTTCGGATAATCATGCGGTAATTCTGTCTGAAGATGCCATAAACGGCAAGGACATTGATGTTGCCGTCGCAAAAGCGGAAAAAGAAAAACTTGAAGCCCGCTACGGCTCCGAAGAATACAAAAAAGACCTTAAACGTTCCGAAAAGGCTCTTGCAATGGCTCTTGCAAAATTCAAAGCGGCAATGAATCAGGCATAACATAAAGGATAAAAAATGAAATTTTGGGAAACCGTTAAAAAATGCATGCTGAATATAAATTTTAAAGGAAGAAACACACGAAAAGAATATATATTTTTTAAGATTTTTCAGTTCCTTTTCGGTTTTTTAGGCTTTTTATTCGTTTTTATTCCTCTTATTTTTCTTGCAGTTGTACTGGCAGGCAAATCAGGTTCCGTTCCCAACATATCTGCATCTGATTTACCAAAAAATATAACAGTGCCTGCAATTTATTGCGCCCTTGCTTTTCTGATTTATCTCCCTTTAAGTATCTGGGTCGGAATCGCAAATTTGTGTGTATCCGTAAAACGTTTGCATGACCTGAATTACAGCGGCTGGATTTATCTTGCCTACATAATCATTCTGATGTGTCTGACCTTTGTAAAAGACCAATACGGTATAGCAAGTTCAATTGTCGTTCTTGCCACATTCGCAGAATTGATTATTTTTGCCTGCTTAAAAGGTACCGACGGAGCAAACAAATTTGACGAACCAACAAAAGAAATAAAAAACGATGCCCCCGAGGACGTATATCTTTTGCAGAAGAATCAGGAACAGTAATTAATTGTAATGAATTATTTTCAGATTATAAAATATGAAATGACAAATCTTACTCTTGATGGGCGTGCTTCAAAAAAAGAGTATTTGTACTATAAAATATTTCGGTTTTTATTTGGGATAATCTCAATAATTTGTATTTTTCTGCCGTTAATCATTCTTTTTGCGGGTTATAAAAAGTTTATACCTATGCCCATGTGGCTGATGATTTTTGTCGGCATCATTCTTTTTCTGATTGTGACTGTGTTAAGTTTTCTCGGGTTCTGGTTTATAATTGCAGATGCCTGCATTGCCGTCAGAAGATTACACGATTTTGAATACAGCGGATGGTATTATTTGGTTTTTTTCGCAATATGCTTTATTGCACAAAGCATATTTAAAGAGAATTTACCCGTTATGGTGCTTTTGTCTGTCGGCTGCTGTCTTGTTGAATTTTGTATCGGCGTTTTTGTTAACGGTACAGAGGGCAGCAATGAATACGGCGAAAAAAGCAGCCTTTAAAAACAGATAAAAACCTCTGAAAAAAGGTAAAAAAAAGAGACTTTTGCAAGTCCCCCGAAAGCATGTTTGCTTCCTCGTGTGTAAGTGAAAGGTTTAGTGTGTATGGTAAGTGTGTATGTGAAAAATATCTTTTAAAAATTTCTCATTAAAAAAGATCATCTCTCTTATATATATATAAAGTATTTTTCCACCCCCTCAATTTCAGGAAAAACCCATGCTTTTAAAAAAATTTTTTCAAAGCCAATAACAGCAAGTATTTCGGGAAAAAATTCGTGTTTACATTTATTAATATTTGGCTTAATTTTTGGATTATTTTTATATACTGCCCTCAAAAATGCGTTACAAAACTTCACAAACCATGTTTGAAGTTTTAACAGTCTCATAAAAGCATGTAAAACTACCTGTTTTTTAATAACGATTTTGCAAAATCAACGGAACTTTCGGTTTCTTTACCCGATGCCATATTTGCTATTGCGGAAATTCTTTCTTTTTCATTCAGGGTTTTAATATCGACCTGCGTTTCTTTGTTTTGTTCTTTTGAAACAAGCAAATGCAAATCGGCTTTTGAGGCAATAATTGCCTGATGTGTGATGAGAAGAATCTGCCTGAACTCAGAAAGACCGTGAATTTCATCGGCAACACTTTGAGCCGCTTTTCCGGATATTCCCGTATCTATTTCATCAAAAATAACGGTATCGATATCGTCTGCCTGAGCAAAAATCGTTTTGATCGCAAGCATTACTCTCGAAAGTTCACCGCCCGATGCAGTTTTTGCCAAAGGAGCAAGTCCCTGTGATACGTTTGTGGTGATAAAAAATTCCACACTGTCTGCGCCGTTTGCATTTAATTCGGCAGGCTCAATCCTTATTTCAAATTTTGACTTCGGAAGTTCAAGTTTATCAAGTTCTTTCATAATTAACTGCGAAAGATTTTTTGCCTTTGATTTTCGTTTTGCGGTAATTATTTCAGCGGTTTTTGTTAATTCTTCAAGAACTTTTTTGATTTTCAGTTTCGTATCTTCAAGGATTTGCGTTGAAAACTCTATTTCATTAAGTTCTTTCGAGAGAGCGCTATAAGTTTCCAAGACATTTTCCAGAGTGCCGCCGTATTTGCGTTTAAGTTTGTTCAGCAAAAACAAACGTTCCTGAATTTCGTTTAACCTTTCCGTATCGTCCGAAACAGATTGCGAATAATCCCGTAACGATGCCGATAAATCTTTTACATTTTCTATGATATCCAAAACCGAAGCCTCTGTTTCTTCCAAAGAAGAATCCATTCTTGCCGCTTTTGATATATTTAATTTAATTTGTGAAAGCATATCGGAAAGATTTCCGTCATCACCGCTTATCGCCCAATATGTGCCGTAAGTCAGTTCTTTAAGTTTTTCGGAATTTTCTAGTATTTTTAATTCGTTTTGAAGTTGTTCGTCTTCCTCTGTCGTTTCAATACCTGCATCTTCAATCTCTTTAATCTGAAATTGAAGAAAATCAATCTGACTTTCGGTGAAATCGGCTGCTTTTTGCGCTTCTGCAAGCGTTTTTTGCAAAGAAAGATAATCGGAATACAGTTCTCTGTATTTTTCTAAAATTTCTCCGTATTCATCTTTTGAATAATTATCAAGTAAAGTTATATGCGTTTTGGGCTGCAAAAAAGCATAAGTCTGATGCTGTGAATGAATATCAAGCACCAAAGCCTTTAAATCTTTTATCGTACTTTGATTTACGATGGTACCGTTAACCCTTATTCTTGATGAAGTTTCGGTAATTTCCCTTGAAACGACAATCTCGTCGGACTCATCAATATCATTATCTTTTAACAGTTGATGAACACCGCTTTTATCCGACGAAATAAAGACCTCAATTACGGCTTTTTCTTTACCCGTTTTAATAAGAGAGCCTGAAACCTTGGCGCCGAAAGCGATATCTATTGCATTGATTAAAATACTTTTTCCCGAGCCCGTTTCCCCCGTAATAACATTAAGCCCGTCGGAAAAATCAACGGATATATCATCTATTAATATATAATTTTTTAAATGAACCGATTTTATCATTCTAAATCACACTTACCATATAAACTATTTTACAACCCATAAAGCAAAAAACAACTTTTTAACAAGCACTTACATGTATATATACATGTATAAAATAAATATGCTGATTTTTATAAAAATCATGGAAACATGCATGGTTACATGGTTTCGGACGAATGTATTTTTATCGGTTTTATTAAGAAATATTAAGAAAAAATCAT
>JAILHI010000049.1 GCA_024695865.1 Candidatus Gastranaerophilales bacterium | reverse complement strand
TCGCCTAAGGACTTTTCGATTTCCTGTGAAATTCTGCCGTAGATTTTAATGTCTGCCAAATCGTTTAAAGCATTTAATTTTCCTGTTATATAAAGACTCATATTAGGGCCTTCGACGGTTACGGGTTTTAAATATGCGTTTTCGCCCGAAATTTCCACGTTGCCTTTTGCCGTTGTGTAAATTCCCGTGTTTTTCGGTTTTATGACTTTTGATACGTTCAAAACGGTTGTTTTTAAGATACTCTGGCTGATTAAATTTTGAGCATAAAGGAAGTGTTCAAACTGGCATAAGGGGCCGAGGACACCTTTTGTTGCATTAAATTCGGCGTAGCCTTTTGCCGTTCTCAGTTGTTGTATTTGCTTGGTGCCTATTGCGTTAATTTTAACCTTATAATCAACAAGACCCGTTGTTTCATCGTCTTTGCCCGTTAAGGCTTTTAACAGGCTTCTCATATCGGCGTTTTGACCGTTAATTTCACTCTTTGTGCTTGTTTGCAGGAAGTTGTATTCCGATTTTCCTGTTATTGTGCCTTTGTATGCCGTACCTGAAATATTTGTCATCTTCATTACATTGTTTTCGATGGAAATATCGCATTTGACGTTTTCAGCCTGTAAACCGCCTGTTCTGAACGTTTTGATGACGGCTTTTCCCGATTTTGTATTGAGGGGAACGTTAACCCCCGGATAAACAGGGTCGTTTGCAAGGTTGGCAAAGGTTTCATTGAGTTCGTCAAGGTCAATTACGTCTGCTTTCAGTATTAATTCCGATAATTGCATATTCTTTGTGAATTTTGACGGAAGAATTGCCGTAACATCAAATTTTGATGAGCCGATTTCAAGATTTGGCACAGAAACTTTGATATTATTTTTCTCAAAGGTAATATTGTTTTTTGAACTTCTTATTTTGTACTCGGGAATTTTTATGTCTTTAATTTCAAGAGAGCCCTGCATTTCAGGTTCATTGATATTGCCGTTAAGAGTTAAATCGGATTTTATGGTTATTTCCGAATTTTTAAGTTCGGATACTGCAAAGGTCATTGATTTTGGTATTGATATTTTTAACCCCTGTAATTGCGGGTTGTTCGGGTTGTTAATTTTGCCGTTTATCGCAAGAATTTTTGCGCCGTTTTGATTTTTCGGACTTATTGAAAAGTCTTTAAGTTCTATTCCGTTTTCTTTTATTGTGGCTTCAAGAATTGTTTTTGAGGGCTGATTTAATATTTCTTTGATGACAAGGCAGGATAAGTAATTATCTTTATCCGAAAGTATTTCCGTTTTAAGTATTACATTTTTAATTTTGCCGCTGATAGTGCCTTTTGCAGACAGATTGCCCTTTGCCGCTGCCTGAAAATTCTCAAATTCTTTTCTGCTTTTGATTACCTCATAAATTGCGCTGCTGTTGAATTTTCCGCTAAAATCCATGTTAAAGGCGGGATTTTCCGTCTGATAATCCGTAATTTGTGCCGAAAGGTTAAACGGACTGCCTCCGAACAGCATCTTGCCGTCTTTTATGTTGATTGACTTATCTTCAAAAGAAATTTTCAGATTTTCCGTTTTTAAGTTATTTAAAAAGTCTTTCGGTAGGATATACGCATTAATCAGTTCAATGGTTCCCTCGGGCTCTTTGATGCTGTTTTTAACGTTAATTTTTACCGTTTCGGAATTAATTACCGCAAGTCCTTTGTTTTTATATACGAAATTTTTGAGTTTTGCATAAATAACGGGATTGGGCTCTTTAAAATTCCCTTTGATATCGGCGGTGAAATCTAAAATTCCTCTGAAATCGTTATCTTTTTTAATATCCTCGGGTAAGAAGATTTTTGATAATTTTTCTGCGGAAAGATTGTTTCCCGAAGCCTTAACCGCAAGATTTGTTTTTGAATCAACCGTTCCCTCAAATTTAATTGCCGTGCCGTTTACAAGCATTTCGGACGGTTCGATTTTAATGGTGTTGTTGTTTAAATTGATTTTTGAATTAATTCCGTTAATCAGATAGGGTATGTCTTTGCCTTTAACGGAGGCGTTTATGACTTCCGCAAAACCCTGTGACTGAATGGACTTTTTGTTTCCTTTTATTTTAAAATCAAAATTTGCTTTTCCCGTTATGTTGTACGGGGTCAGAACATTTTTAATGTTAAAGGCGCTGAAAATGTTGTTCAGAGTTTCGCTCAGGTTTTGTAAATCAATGTCCTTTGCAAGACATTTCATATTAACGTTCGGATTTTGTCCGAGAGTTGTTGTTCCGTTTACTTTTATCCTGTCCTGAAGACCCGTTTTTAAGTCGGCATCAACGGAAAGTTTGTTGTCGCCGAATTTAAGGTTTATAAAATTGTCTTTTAATGTCTTGTTGTTTATTATGAAACTTAATTTATCAATATCTGCAAAACCGTTTGTTTTAATTTTTCCGTCTGCGGTTTTGTTCAAGACAATTTTTGAGTTGATATTACCCTGTATTGCGAATTTTCTTATATATTCAAACGGATTTGTGTCAAAAATCTGTTTTTTTACCTCGGCAAAATTTGTTTCAATTTCCGTATTATAATTGATATAAGGGGTATCGTTGTATTTTAAAACACCTTTTAAAACGGTTTTGATACCTTTTGACGAAGTTTTTGCCTGTTCGATTTTGAGTTTCTCGCCTTCTGCAATAAAGGGATTTTTGTATTTTGAATCGTAAATCTTGATTTTGTACCGATTCAGCACAATATCGGGAATTTTTTCATCAACCGTGAAACCCGAAAAACCGTTTTGCTGTTTATATTTTTTGTTCAGGTATTCGTCTAATGTGCATTTTCCGTTTTTATCTATCGTAAAACTCAAAATAGGTCTGTTTATCGAGATTTTGTCGATTTTGATTTTTTTGAAAACGATAGGTAAAACTTCAACTTTTAAATTGACGTCTTTAATCTTCAGCATTTCCTTTTTGTCGGGATACAGCAAAATGACGTGATTTGCCTGAATATTGATATACGGCGTCAGGGAAGTTTTAACCGCAATATTTTCAATACCTGCCGTCAGCCCCGTTTGTCTGTGAATTTCTGCTTCAATTTGTGTTTTTAACGCAGACAGGTTAAAATTCTTCGGAAAAAGAGCAAGTACGGCGAGATAAAGCACGAATAAAAATGCCAATACAAAAATAATTATTTTTATAAAAATTTTTGGGAATGATTTGTGCATTTTTGCAAGACCAATTTAACTCAGGGCATCTGCTCCGCTGACAACCTCGGTGATTTCCTGCGTGATGGCACATTGTCTTGCTTTGTTATAGTCAACAGTTAAGGTTCTTATCATTTCATCGGCATTGTTGCAAGCGGCAGACATAGCCGTCATTCTTGATGCGAGTTCGCTTGCCGTTGCTTCAAGAAGTGCCTGATAAATGATATTGGCAATATAAAAAGGAACAAGATAGTGTAACATTACAGGTAAAGACGGTTCAAAATCCATTTCCTTCGATAAACTTTCAACGTCCTGCGGTTTTTGAGTCATCGGCAGAATTTCCCATTCTTCGACGGAATATGACATCATATTTCTGAAACGGGTTGTAATGATTTTCATTTCATCAATTTCGCCATTGACAAAAGAGGTTGACATATCCTCACCAATTACTGTACCGAGAGCAGCACTGCCGCCTTCAATAAAGGCAGGATAGGTTTTTACGATTTCAAAATTAATATTTCTTTGTTCCCTTTTGAGAACGTTTAAGCCCTTTTGTCCGACTACAAAAACCTTTGCACCGATACCGAGAGCGGCATATTTGTTGATTTCTTTAACGGCATATCTGACTACATTTGCATTGTATGCACCTGCAAGTCCTTTGTCCGACGAAATTACCAGCAGCCCGACATTTTTGGTTGTTCTTTTTTCAAGTAAAACACGCCAGTTTTGTGATGGTTTTTCGGGCTTCTTTTCTTCATCAGCCTGAATATCAACGGCATCAAGCAGTTTATAAAGCATTTCGTTCATTTCCTTTGTAAAAGGACGTGATGCTTTAACCGCATTTTCACATTTTTTGACCTTTGCGGCGGCAACCATTTTCATTGCCCTTGTGATTTTGCGGGTGCTGTTTATACTTGCTATTCTGTCTTTGATACTTTTTTGGTTCATATTATTATCCGAAGAAACTTATTTTGAATTTGTCGATATGTTCATCAAGTTGTGCTTTATCTTCGTCAGACAATGCACTTTTATTGTTGAGTCTGTCTGCCATCTCTTTGAGGTTTGCATTGAAGTAATTACACCATTCACGTTTAAATCTGTTGATTTCTTTGTTTTCGATGTTATCAAGATAGCCTTCGTTAGCGGCATAGAGGATTGAAACCTGTTCTGCTACACTTAACGGCATATATTGAGGCTGTTTGATTACTTCCGTAAGTTTTTGACCTCTTAAAAGTTGGTCACGTGTTGATTTATCCAGGTCGCTTGCAAATTGTGAAAATGATTCAAGTTCTCTGTATTGAGCCAAATCAAGTCTTAATTTACCCGCAACCTGCTTGAAGGCTTTTGTCTGCGCCGCACCGCCTACACGGGAAACCGAAATACCTGCGTTAATAGCGGGTCTTGTACCTGCGTTGAACAGGTTGGTTTCAAGGAAGATTTGTCCGTCCGTGATTGAAATAACGTTTGTCGGAATGTATGCGGAAACGTCGCCTGCCTGTGTTTCGATAATCGGCAAAGCGGTAATACTTCCGCCTCCGAGTTCGTCATTTAATTTGCAGGCTCTTTCAAGCAGTCGTGAGTGCAGATAGAAAACATCACCGGGGTATGCTTCACGTCCTGGCGGTCTTCTCAAAAGCAAACTCATTGCACGGTATGCCTGTGCGTGTTTTGTTAAATCGTCATATATGATTAATACTGATTTTCCTTCCCACATAAATTCTTCGCCGATTGCACAGCCTGCAAAGGGGGCGATATACTGTAAGGGAGCCGAATCGTTTGCACTAGCCGATACAATGATTGAATAATCCATTGCGCCGTACTTTTCAAGTGTTTTGGCAAGTTGTGCGACAGTTGATGTTTTTTGACCGATTGCAACGTAAATACAAATAACGTCCTGACCTTTTTGGTTAATTATTGTGTCGGTTGCAATTGCCGTTTTACCTGTCTGCCTGTCGCCGATGATAAGTTCACGTTGTCCTCTGCCGATAGGTGTTAAGGCGTCAATTGCGGTTAAGCCTGTCTGCAAAGGTTCATGAACGGGTTTTCTTGTAACAATACCCGGAGCAACCGTATCTATTGCTCTTGTCTTTTCAATTTTAATATCACCTTTTCCGTCGATAGGTCTTCCTGTCGGGTCGAGAATTCTTCCGATTAATTTGTCGCCTACGGGAACGGAAGCAATTCTGCCCGTTGTTCTGACGGTCATTCCCTCTTTGATTGCCGAGGGGTCGCCGAGGATTACTACACCGACATTGTCTTCTTCAAGGTTTAAAATCATACCGAGGGTGTTGTTGCCGTCATCAAACTCAACGAGTTCCATTGACATTGCGTTTCTGAGTCCGTACAATCTCGCAATGCCGTCCCCTGTTGATAATACCGTTCCTATGCTGTTAACATCGGTTTCAACGTGGTAATTTTCGATTTTTGATTTTAAAATAGATGTAATTTCTGCGGGTTTTATTGTTGACATTTTTTAGTCCTTTATATCATTTGTTTTTTTATATTTTTTAACTGTGTGAGAACAGAACTGTCTATGGTTTTTCCTTCTGCCTCTATAATCAGACCGCCTATGATTTCGGGGTTGATTTCATATTGAATTTCAGCATTTTTTTTCATTATGCTTTCGATTTTGGTTTTTAATTTTTCTTTTAAATGTTCTTTTATTTCAACAGCCGAAACGGCTTTAACATGAACAATATTTTTGCTCTTATCCATAAGTTCTCTGTATTCGGAACAAATGTCGGATAAAAGTTCAAAACGTGCGTTGTCTGCAAGTAACAAAAGAAGATTTTGCGTGAAATTTTGAAGTTTTCCGTCGAAAATTTCCGTTACCGCCGATTTTTTATCTTCAACTTTAATTACGGGATTCTTCAGGAATTGCTGTAATTCTTTGTTTGAAAGAATAGTTTCTGTTACAAGTTTAATATCGGAAAAAACAGTTTCTTCGGCATTATGAGATTGGGCTGTTTCAAACAGCGCCGCCGCATAATTCTTTGAAGTTTTTAATAATTTGATATTAGTTTTTTCCATCAGATAATTTCCAGTTCGTTTATTGCCTTTTCGATTAATTGGTCATGGAGATTTTCGTCCTGCGCAAGTTGTGCCTGAATTTTTGAAAGAGCACTTTTTATTGACTTATCCACAGTGTCTTTCGTCAGATACTCGTTCATTTTGGCAGTTTCTGTCTTTATTGTTTTGTTTGCGTTATCTTCAATAATTTTCTTTGAATTTTCGATATCTTCTTTTGTTTTTTGCTGCAAAGATATTATTGTATTTTTCGCAATTCTGGCAATTTCTTCCGTTTCCTGCGGTGTTTTTGCGTAATCCTGTTTGACTTCTTCGAGGTTTTCAAGCGCTTTTTCTTTGTTTTCGACCGAAGTATTTACAATTTTTGTCATATTGTCGTTTGCCGCCTGAATACTTTTTTTGATAAAAGGAGCGGCAAGTTTATACAGTATGATTACCATAATGACAAAATTGAAAATATTAGAGTGAAGAATATTATGCAGTGAAAAATCAAACATTTGTTCCTCCTATTATTTTTGAGGAAATAATATTTGCGATATCATCAACACCTGCACTGATTTCGGTTTTTGCCTGTTCTGCCTCCTGAACAAGTTTGATTTTTTCATTTTCCGTGATTATCTTTTGTTCTTTTGAGAATTTTTCAATTTCGGCTTTTTGTTCCTTTTTAAATTGTTCTGAATTTGCTGAAACATCTTTTGTTGCGGCAGTTCTTGCATCTGCAAGTTCCTTTTGTTTTTGCTCGCTGATGGTAATGCTTTCATTTTGGGCATTATTTGCAGTTGCTTCGTTTTGCGCCAAAAAAGCCTGTCTTTCGTCCATAATTTTCATTATGGGCTGATAAAAGACGGCATTCATGATGAATGCGAAGACTATAAAACTTATCATTGCAACAATTAGTGTTCCGTCAAGTTCAAGCATTTTAAAAATCCGTTATTTAATGACAAAACCTACAAGAAGTGCAACAACCAAAGCATAGATAGCACAAGCCTCGATTAAACCTGCACCTGCCCAAAAATATGTGCTGAGTTTGCTTTCTGCTTCGGGTTGTCTTGCTACGCTTTCGAGCATTGCTTTGGTTGCAAGACCAAGACCGATACCGGGGCCTGCTACCGCCAAGATTGCGATACCCATAGCTAACATTTTTCCTGATACTAAATCCATAGTGTTCTCCTTTTTATAAAATATTAATGTTCTTTTAACGAAAGTGTTAAATAAGCCGATGTTAAGAGAGTAAATACGAGAGCCTGAATGAAGGCAACAAAGACTTCAAATAACATAAACGGCAGGGGCAGAAAATATGCGAAGAAAGAAACAAAGACCAGAATCATAACTTCGCCCGCCAGAATGTTTCCAAAAAGACGGAGAGCCAGCGAAAACGGTCTTATGACATCTTCAAGCATATTCATAGGTGCGAGTATCGGCAGGGGGCTGAAATAGTGCAGAAAATATTTCGGGCCTTTTTTCAGAATGCCAGCGCCGATATAGTAGATTAAGACAATTATTGCCATAGCGGCCGTCATATTTAAGTCGTTTGTCGGTGAAGCAAATTCGCCGCCTGATTTAATATGGTACAATCGCCAGGGAAGTTGTCCTATGAGGTTTGCAGACAGAATGAACAGAAAGAGGGTTGCAAGGAGGGGGGCATGTTTTTTGCCGTCCTTGCCCATATTTCCCGTTAAACCGATAAAATAGCCCATTATCGCTTCCGCAACTGTTTGGGCTTTTCCGGGGATAACGGATAATCTTCTGGTCATAATAAATGATGCAATAATCAGCAGCCCCATTGTAATCCACATAGTTACAAGTGTATCCATGTGAACCTGCATGCCGCAGATATGTCCTATCCAATGTTCTCCGATTGATATTTCCATCAAAAACCTCTTTGATGTCATATTACCATAAAAATTAAAAGTTGAAAATTTTGTGAAGTTATTTAATACTCTTAATTATGAACAAAAAATTATCGGTTGTTATCTTTATTTTCTTTTACATGCTGGGTTTAATATCTTTTCTGACTGACCATATTTTGTGTTCTTCGGTTTTGATTTTTCTTCTTTTGGTAATTTGTCTTGTTAAACAGGTCTTTTCGGAAAAGTATGCGGTGATTTTGTTTCTCGTTTTTGCGCTCGGAATTTTGAATTGTTCGCTGAGATTTAAAAACAGTGATGATTTAACCCCGCTTACTCCCTGCAATGATGTTACGATTGTCGGAACTGTTGTTTCTATGCCGTCTAATTCATCGTCCGATTATACAAAATTTAATTTCAAAACCGAAAAATATAAACTTTTTAACAGGCAGTTTGAACCCGTAAATGCGGTTACTCTTGTTACACTTTCGGCTCCGAAAAATATATACGCAAATCTTGAAACGGGTGATAAACTGACCATCACGGGCAGGCTTGTAAGACCAAGAACCGCTTCTAACCCGTCAGAATTTTGTTATTCGACTTTCCTGAAATTTAAGGGTATTCATACAAGATTTTTTGCGGATAAGGAAGATTTTGTTCTTACGGAAAAGCCGCAAAAAAAATCTTATAAGTTTCTTGCAAATCTGAACAGGATAAGAACTAAAATTATTGATATTCACGCACAGAATATCAAATCTCCGCAGTTAGAACTGCTTGGCGGTATTGTCTTCGGTGATGATGTTGTAACACCCGTTGAGGATATGAAGGTTTCCTTTCAGAAATCCGGATTAACACACATTATTGCTGCGTCGGGCATGAACGTATCAATGATTTTCGGTATGTGGTTTTTTATCTCGCAGATTTTAAGGCTGAATTATAAGTTTTCAATTCTTGCGGGTATTTTTGCGGTAATTTGTTATACCTGTATGACGGGTTTCGGGCCGCCTGTTCTGCGGGCATCTTTGATGCTGATTCTTGTTCTTTTGGGGAAACTTGCGGACAAAAAGGCAAATTCCGTTAATTTGCTTTTTATTGTCGCTTTTCTTATGTGTTTGTTTTCGCCCTCTATGATTACAAATATAGCCTTTCAGTTGTCCTTTGCCGTAACCTTTGGGCTTTTGCTTTGTTATCAGTTGTTCTTTGAAAACATTAAAAGTAAATTTATAAATATTCTGATTTCGGTAATTCTTGTTCCCGTTATTGCGCAACTTTTTGCTTCGCCCATTCAGATGTTTTATTTTAATTCCTTTTCTCCGTATTCGGTATTTGCGAATATCGCCGTTGTGCCCACGCTCAGCATAGTTAGTTTTGGCGGTTTTATCAGTTGTATCTTTGCTCTTATTAAGCCGATTTCGTATATTGTTATAAAAGGTTTCGATTGGGTATTGCTGCCCTTTTTGACATTTATTACAAATGTTGCCGATTATTTTTCGCATCTGCCGTTTGCAAATATTACCGTTCCGTCTCCGTCAGTGTTTCAGATAATTCTTTATTATGCGGCGCTTTTGGGATTGATTTTTTATTTTTCGGACAGAGAAAAATATAAGAAATTCTTATTAAGTTCTATAATTTCTTTTTTGATACTTCTTGTTTCTTTTATAAATTTCGGGTCAAAAGGCAGTGAAATAATATTTTTCAGTGTGGATAACGCAGATGCTGCCCTGATTAAGACCTCAAAGAACAAATACTGTTTGATTGATACGGGAAAAGCACCGTATAACAAATTCAGCCCCGCCGCCCAAAGAGTTATTTTAAAATACTTTGAGGATAAGGGGATAAATTCTCTCGATTTGCTTATTTTATCACATTATGACAGTGACCATGCGGGCGGAACGCTTACGATTACTGATAAAATTGCGGTAAAGGAACTTGTTGTCCGTTCTGTTGATGATAAAAGTCCGCTTGCGCTTCAGATACTTGATGATGCAAAAAATCGGAACATTAAAGTAACCGTGCCTGAAAACAGTGAACTTTTGTTAGATGACGGTGAAAACAAAATTTATGCTTTTTATGCAGATAAAGGTGATGATAACGACACTTCGCTTGTGAATCTCTTTGAAACGCCTGACGGAAAAGCATTATTTACGGGTGATTGTTCGGCTTCCGCTCTGCACTCTTTGCAAAAATATCTGCCGCAAAAAATTGAAATACTTAAAGCCGCTCATCACGGTGCAAAAGGAACTCTTTCCGATGATATATTATCTTATATTAATGCAGATGCCGCTATTATATCAACGGGATTTAATATTTACGGACACCCTGACGGCCAGACCGTTGACCTTCTTAAAAAACATAAGGTGAAAGTTTTGAGAACCGATTTAGATAATGCCGTTAAAGTTGTATTTAGCAAAAATAAAATTTTGTTGTATTCTTATAATAACCGATACAAAAAATTCGTGAGGATTGATAAATGATTGAAAATCCGACAAAAGTTTTAATTATCAGATGCGGCGCAATAGGCGATGTTCTGCATACTTCCGAAGTTTTCAGAAGTATTAAAAGGTCATATCCCGATTGTCAAATTCATTATCTTACGACGGAAATTCCCGCCAGAATGATATCTGCCGACAGGGATATAGATAAAATTATAACCGTTGAAAAGGTAAAGTATAAAAATTTATTTAAACTTTTACCCGAGTTAAAAGAGGAAAAATATGATTTGATTATAAATCTTCAGCCCTCTTTTAAATTGAGATTGCTTGCCTTTTTATCGGGGGCAAAGAAGACGGTTAATTATGACAAAAACCTTGATATTCATGCCGTATTGAATTTTTACGAAACGGCAGGTAATGAGATTAAGGATTTGTCCTTTAAAAACGAATTGAAGTTGTATCTTCCCGAGGATATTGTTGAAAATGTCAAAAGGGCAATTCCCACGGAAAAAAAATTTGTTGTAATTACAACGCAGGCGGGCCCTGTGAGAGAGGGCAAAAAATGGCGTCCCGAAAAATTCAGGGAACTTGCGCTGAAAATCGTTGAAAAGTACGATGTTTCCGTTGTTTTAACGGGTACTGCGGGCGACAGAGAACATCTTGCCCCGTTTGAAAATCTGCACTCCGAAATTTATAATCTGGCAGGCAGATTTGATATTTTGGAAAGTGCAGCAATGTTTTCTCTTGCAGAATATATGATTGGCGCTGATACGGGGCCTTTGCATATTGCAAGCGCCGTTGGAAAGCCGATTTGTATAGGCTTGTATGGCGCAATGGCTATTCACAGAACCGGACTTGTCGGAGAAAAACATCATTCCGTAAAATCTTCCAAACTCGGCTGTATTCCCTGTCAAAAGAGGTTCTGCAAGTTGAGAAACGGCGAATATTCTCCCTGTATGGACGATATTATGCCTGATGATATTATGAAAATATTGGAAACTGACAATATTTTGCCCTTAAAACAGAATTAATTTACATAAATATTTTTTAGAGGTTTAAAAATGGACTTTTTAACAGCATCGTTACAAATAAAATCAATGAGTATTTTTGAAGTCGGTATGATGCTTTGTTTTGGGGCGAGTTGGCCTTTTATGATAAGAAAAACTCTTGTTACAAAACTTACAAAAGGTCAGAGCAAAAGATTTTTGAGTATAATTCTTGCAGGATATATTTGCGGCATGTTTCATAAAATGTTGTATAATATGGATATAGTATTTTGGCTCTATGTTATAAACTTTGCGCTTGTAGCATTTGAACTCATACTCACTTTCGTGTACGGAAAGGAAAAAGAATGTTAAAAATTAAATATGGTTTCATAAAACTTTTTTTACTGGTATTGGTAATTTGCATCGCAAATACCCCGAACGTTTTTGCGGCTGATGACGATGTTTCCGTTGATGAAAGAATTGCTGCGGTCGGTTTTGGCAAAATGTTCACGTCAGACCCCCAGAAAGATATTACAAATCTTTTCGGCAAACTTGATTCTTATAACGAAAAGAAAGATTTTAAAAAAATCCGTGATTTTTACAGTGATGATTTTATAAACAATGACGGTTTTGATATTGACGTTTATATGAAGTCTGTCAAGAGTGCGTTAGACACTTATGTAAACAGTCAGGTTAAAACAACAATAAATTCTATTTCCGTTAATGATAATTATGCGGTTGTAAATGTAACCGAAAGCGGTGAGGCTGAAATTACGAAAGCCGTAAACGGAATTGAGGGCAACGGGCTTGTTATTGCTTCGGCGAATGTTTTCTATTATCTTCATAAGCAGGGAAGAAAATGGAAAATAGTATCTGCGAATGTAATGGATGAGACTTGTTCAATTTTGTACGGAAGTGCAAAGAATGTTTATTTTTCTCTTAATGTGCCGCAGCAGGTTAAATCGGGTTCCGAATATACGGCATCGCTTTCATTTGCACCGATGAAGGACGTTATGGTGTCTGCCTCTATTACAAAAGAGCCTATTATTTTTCCTCTTCCGATAGCAAGCGGTGAAATATTTAAAACAGTAAGCGGAGACGGCATGCTTGAAAGAATTTTTTCAGCGAATACAAATAATTATAATGAGTATGTTATTTCAACAATAGGAATATCAAAACCCAAAATGCTTACTCCGACAGATTTCAATTTGGAATTGTCGGGCACGGCATTTGTACTCAGACGAGTTAATGTCTTTACTCCCAAATCACAGAAACCTGTTTCCAAAAAGAATAGTAAATCTTCTGCAAATGAAGTGTCAAAGGAAAAATAAATGAATTTCAAACGATTATTCTTTTATATAGGTAATGTAATAATAATCACGGCAATTATCTTTTTCGGCAAATTTTGGATTTTTCAAAATGTTCTCGGAAAGTATCTGATAGACCCGAGTGCTCCTATTTCTCTGGTTTATGTCAGAAATAACGGCGCAGCCTTTAATCTTTTTGCGGGTCAGAATGAATTTTTAATAATCTTTTCGGTAATAATTATCATATATTTTGTTATATATATTTCGACTTATAAACTTTATCTTTCCGATGAGTTTTTGATGCTTATGGCATTCTTCTCATCGGGTATTATCGGCAATTTGTATGAACGTGTCGTTTTGCAATATGTTGAAGACTATATCAAAATCAATCTGTTTGATTTTCCCGTTTTCAATCTGAATGACGTACTTATTACATGCGGTGCGCTTTTTCTCGCAATCATCGTAATTAATGACAGATACAGCGAATACAGAGATATAAGAGATGCTGCGGAAGACGATTTGTATAGAGATCTGTAATCAGGGCAAAAGACTTGATTTATATTTGGCGCAGATTCTTGAAGATTTTTCACGCAGTAAAATCCAGAAGGCCGTTAAAAACGGTGATATAAAAATTAACGGCAAAACTCAAAAGGCTTCTTATCTTTTGGCTGAAAATGATATTGTTGAAATTTCTTTGTCTGATGATGAGGAAATACTTATTAAGCCGCAGAATCTTCCTTTGGATATCAGATATGAAGATGAAAATATGCTTGTTGTGAATAAGCCTAAAAACATGCTTACGCACCCGACGTCAAAGGAAACCGAAAACACTCTTGTAAATGCACTTTTGTATAAATACGGCTATGACGGGTTGTCAGATGTCAACGGTAATTTGCGTCCAGGGATTTTGCACAGATTAGACAGAAATACCTCGGGGCTTTTGATGGTCGCTAAAAACAATGATGCTCATAATTATCTTGCCGAACAAATTAAGACAAAAACGGCGGTAAGAAAGTATTTGGCTGTTGTTTCGGGAAACTTTAACGAGGATACGGGAACGATTGACGAACCTATTGCCCGTCACCCGTCAAAGTGTGAAAAATTTTCTGTTTCCGAGGACGGAAAACCATCTGTTACACATTATAAAGTGCTTGAAAGATTTAACAGATACACTCTGCTTGAACTTCAACTTGAAACGGGAAGGACTCATCAGATAAGAGTGCATTTATCATATATTGGTCATCCGATAGTCAATGACAGCCTTTACGGCGGTGAAAAAATCAAAGTAAAAACAACGGAGCAGGTGCTTCAGGCATATAAATTATCCTTTATTCCGTTTAAAAAGTCCGAAAGGGTTGACATTGAATTAACTATGGATAATGATATAACAAGAGTACTAAATAAATTGAGAAATGAAAAATGAAAATTACTTTTGTTCTATTGGCGGAAATTTTGTTAACCTTGTTGTTTTTGTATTTTGCGGCGGGACATTATAACGGCACGTTAAGTTTAACTTGTCCGTTTAATAACCAGTTATATACTTTTTCGTATATTAAATTTGCTGCACTTGCATATTTGGCGGGCGGTATTACAACGGTCTTAATATATATGATTTTGGATATTGCAGACCAGAGAAAATTAAAAGCATTTAAAAACGAAAGAGAAAAGAACAAAGTTGCCGAAGCAGAAAAAGACAGTCAGATTGAGGCTCTTGAAAATAAAATCAAAACTCTTGAATCTGCATTGGATAACGTTTTGAAAAACAAAGATGAAGAATAAAATATACAGTAAACATTCTTTTAAACATGCTTGTTGACAAAGAGTTATGTCTGCTGTTAAATAGAATTACTTCCTGAAAAGGAAAGCTCGTAACGTGCTGAATAACGAGCAAAATGTGATAATAAAAGGAGAAAATATGCCGACTATTGCACAATTAGTTCGCAAAGAACGTCAAAAATTGACAGATAAGACGAAGTCACCTGCTTTGGAAAACTGCCCTCAAAAGAGAGGTGTTTGCACCAGAGTTTATACGACAACGCCTAAAAAACCTAACTCAGCATTAAGAAAAGTAGCCCGTGTAAGATTGACTAACGGTTTTGAAGTAACTTCATATATCCCCGGAATCGGTCATAACTTACAGGAACACAGTGTTGTTCTTATCAGAGGCGGCAGAGTTAAAGACTTGCCGGGTGTCAGATACCACATTATCAGAGGTACTTTGGATACCGCAGGTGTTGCTAACAGAGAACAAAGCCGTTCCAAATACGGTGCTAAAAAAGCAAAAGCTAAGAAATAGAGGTAAATATGTCAAGAAGAAGTAAACCGGAAAAAAGAGTACCGGCACCTGATGCAGTATATAACAACGTTGATATATCCAGATTTATTAACCGTCTTATGAGACGCGGTAAAAAGTCTGTTGCCGAAAAGATTTTCTATTCAACTCTTGAAAGAATTAAAGAAAAGACAAAGGAAGATGCTTTGGAAGTATTCCAGAAGGCTCTTACAAACGCAACTCCTTTGCTTGAAGTTAAGGCAAGAAGAATCGGCGGTTCAACTTACCAAGTTCCTCTTGATGTAAATGCAGAAAGAGGTATGGCTCTCGGTTCAACGTGGATTATCGAAGCCGCTAAGAAAAGAAGCGGAAAATCAATGGTTGAAAAACTTACTGCTGAAATTACCGACGCAGCAAACGGTCAGGGTGCGGCTTGTAAGAAAAGAGAAGATACTCACAAAATGGCTGAAGCAAACAAAGCATTTGCTCACTACAGATATTAATATCCGTAATGCCATACAGGTTTAAAAAGGAACGTTTCAGGACGTTCCTTTTTGCTTTACATGATTTGTAAAAATTTATATAATGAAAACTATGTTTAATATTAAAGATGTTACAAAAAGTTTGTCCTTTGCGTTGGTTTTCGGACTTGTTGCCGTCTTTTTTCTTTCGCTTTCGGGATTTGCTTTCGGAGTATCAATAAATCAGTTTTATCCGATTGCCGCTCTTGTTCTTTCTGTCGTCGGCATTTTTCTTTTAAACAGAGATAAAACACCGATTTTCTCTGTTGTTTTGACGGGTGTTTATTTGTTAATTCTTTTTTTATCTGCGCAAATAGCGGTTAATTTTTATGATAATTCGTGGGACGGGCGTGATTATCATCAACTTGCGGTTCTCTTTTTGCAAAACGGCTGGAACCCTTTTTATACTGATATTATCAGCACTTATCAAACCCTTTATCATAATCCTCTTTTGGATAATACTCTTTTATGGATTCAGAAATATGTAAAATTTCAGGAAATTGTGGCTGCGAATGTTTTTACCGTGACAGGCAAAATTGAATCGGGAAAATTTATAAACTATTTATCGCTATCATTATTGTTTTTATACAGTTTGTATGTCTTTGAAAATCCCGTTTTTGCAAAATTGTCTTATAAAGTTAAAATTACTCTTTCTTTATTGACGGTTTTAAACCCCGTTCTTCTGGCGCAATTGTTTACCTTTTATAATGACGGTTTGAGTTATTGTTATTTGATTTTGCTTTTACTGACGATTTTAAATGCAGAATTGAATGATAATTTTTCAAAATCGGATTTGTTTTTTCTTTTTGCATTTGCGGTAATTCTTGCCAATATCAAGTTTGGCGGTCTTTTGTATCTTATCTTTTTCTTTGGTGCATATTTTGTTTATTTGTTTGTAAAAAAACAAAAAGAACGGCTTCGTGTATTGCTGAAATTAACCTGTCTTATCGGTTTGGTTGTTGTTTTGTCGGGATATAATCCGTATATTACCAACATCAAACAGGGATATAATCCTTTTCACCCCGTTTTGGGTGCGGATAAAAAAGACTTTTTGTCGCCGAGCATACCAAGGCAGTTTGTGGGTAAATCAATGCCCTATAAATTTTTCTATGCGACTTTTTCGGAATCCGAGAATATTAAATCGTTTTCTGCAAATCAGCCTAAATTAAAAATACCTTTTTCGGTCTGTTATGTTAAAGAATTTCCCGCATTTTTTGAGCCTGATGTTAGGGTCGGCGGCTTTGGTGTTTTTTGGAGCGGCATTTTGATTTTAACGTTATATCTGCTTTGTGTTTTGCGCTTTAAAGATACAAAAGAAAAAGGTGTTTTCAAATTTTTAATTGCTTCAATTTTCTTATCGATACTGATTAATCCTGAAAACTGGTGGGCGAGATACGTTCCTCATTTTTGGTTTTTGCCCGTTGTTATAATTCTTTCGACGTTGTTGGCAGAACCTCAAAATCTTCAAAAAACTGCTGCCAAATTTTTAATTTATATAATGATTTTTAATTCTCTGATTGTTTTTTATTTTAATTATATATATTCTGCCAAATTTTCCCGAGTTATAAAAAACATCTGCTCAAACAATTCCGAGATTTACATGTTCACCGATAATGTTTTTGAAGTATCTTTTGTTCAAAAATTAAAAGAAAACAACATAAAACTCATAAGGGCGGATTTTAATTATTTTCTTGAACATAAAGACGAACTTCGGGGCATTCCCAATCCTTTTACCTTGAAAACGGAATATTTTTGCAGAATATCAAAGAACGAGCAAAAAAATTAGTGTATTTATTTTTGGGGTTATGATGTCATAATTTATTTGTACTGTATTTTTTATCTGTCTTGCCATGTTATGTTTTATAATTTATAATAATCTTGTGTTTACATCTTAATGGTATAAAGGATTTTTTATGGAAAAACAAATTGCTTTTATTGTTCCCTGTCTGAACGAAGCATTGACTATCGGGAAAGTTATTGCTAAAATTGAGGAAGTTTTGCCGGAGGCAATTATTTGTGTAATTGATAACAATTCAACGGACAACACTGTTGAGGAAGCGCAAAAGTTTCCCAAAGTTACGCTTTTGCATGAATATAAGGCCGGAAAAGCAAATGCCGTTAAAAAGGCTTTTGATGAAATTGATGCAGACATTTATATTATGGTTGATGCAGACGACACTTATGACCTCAGCAAAACAAGAGAATATTTGAAATATTTTAATGAAAACGATATCGATTATATGAACGTCAAACGCAAGTATTTACAACAGGAAGAACACAACATTTTCAGAAGATTGGGAAACAGAGTTTTCAACAAATTTTTGCAGATTGTTTTAGGAAGTTCTTCTGATGATGTATTGTCGGGATTTAAGTTGATGAGTAAAAAATTTGTTAAATCCTTTGATATTAAATCGGGCGGCTTTGAACTTGAAACCGAAATTTTTCTGTTTGCAAAGCATAATAATTTTAAAACTGCCGAAATGGTTTGCGATTATTATCCAAGAATAGAAAATTCATATAGTAAATTGTCGTTTTGGAAAGACGGAACCAGAATACTAAAATTCATATTATGTTACAACAAAAGGTAAATGTAAAATTTTTCATATTCATATTATGTATATTAGCAGCGGGACTTGTTTCGTGTTATGTCGGACCAAGTTCTGACTGGGATTTGGTTTCTTACCATTATTATAATGCTTATGCAGTTTTGAATAACAGAATAGGGTATGATTTTATGCCTGCGGGGATACAGTCATACCTTAATCCTGTTTTGGATTTGATAAACTATTTTATCATCAATATTTTTCGGGATAATAAAAACCTTGTTATGTTTTTATTGGGTATTCCGTTGGGATTTTTCTATTTCTCGATATATTTGATAAGCGACTTGTTATTTGCAAATATTTCAAAAGACAGAGTGATAACCTTTTTGTTAATTGGTTTTGCAGTTGTTGTGGGTTCGACGGAATGTATTATCGTTGCCGAAATAGCCAAAAGTTATAACGACATTCATGTTTCTGCAATGCTTTTATTTTCTCTGTATTTTTGTTTGAAATTTTCTCAAGACCCAAGAAGAAAATATATTGTGTATTCGGGTTTGCTTATCGGTATTGCCTGCGGTTGTAAACTCACTTCGGCGCCTTCGTCCATTGTTTTGTATATCTTATTCCCGTTCTTTAATCCCGCAAAGGATATCAAGCAAAAGTTGATTGATTTATCGTGGCTTGTTTTTTGGTCGGCATTTGCATTTTTTGTAGTTAACGGATATTGGATGTGGTTTATATACAAACATTTTCACAATCCGTTTTTCCCGATGTTTAATGCGATTTTCAAATCCGATTTATATTCTTTTGTAAATTATCGTGATATGCACTTTGTAGATATTACGTGGAGAAAAATCTTCTTTTATCCTCTTTTCTGGTCTTATCACAAGGATAGTTTTGTATTTGAAACACCGTTTTATGATTTCAGACATAAGTTGACATATTTTGCGTGTATTTTTTCACCTTTGCTTATGTATTACAGATATAAGATTAAAAAAGCATTTTCGGAAACCGATAAAATGTCAGTATTTATATTTGCTTTTGCAGTTTTAGGATATCTTATCTGGATAAAAACATCGGGTGTTATACGTTATTTAATGCCTATACTTGCTCTTTCGGGTGTAATGATGACGATGTATATTTCAAGTATTAAATTTTTGTCCAGAAAAGTACTTGTCTGCATTGTTGTTGCGCTTGCCTTTTGTGTACAATGGTTATATGAATCACCCAATTTGGGCAGTTCGAAGAATAATGAATTGATTACGCCGCCCGAACTTGAGATTGAAGATAATTCCGTTGTCTTGATTTTGGGAAAACCTCTCGGTTATTTTGCGGCAAAGCCTTATAAAAACGTAAGATTTATCGCTTTGGCAAATTTACAGGACGGAGATGCACACGATTTCAGACCATCAAAACTTTATTATGACAAAATTGATGAGGTGATTAAAAACAAGAAGGTTTATCTGCTGACGAATTACAGACAGCCGTATTTTGACTATTTTAAAACCGACCCCGTTCTTAAAAAATATGTGAACGACGATTTGGACTGCGAATTTTATAATTATGAGGTTACTACTTTTTATTTTAACCTTAATTCTACTTATTTTTGTTCTTATGTTGATAAAAAATCACGTAAAAATAAGAAGAAAAAGAAAAATAAATCGCCCAAAAACTATTCTCATGTTTATTAATAGAAATAAAATATTTGTTTAAATCTCAATGTTTTTGATTTATCATTAAATTCGTAAAGAAACCCGAAATATTGCAAAATGATTTTAGCCGGCATAATTAAAACTTTAAAAATCAAACACTACGTAAAGAATCTTGTGGTTCTTGTGCCGCTCATTTTTTCGTTGAATATATTTAATCCTAAATTGTTTTTGATGGCACTTACGGCGGTACTCGGCTTTTGTTTTGTTTCGTCCGCCGTGTATGTTATGAACGACCTTGTGGATATCGATAAGGACAAGAAACACCCCATTAAGTCAAAAAGACCGATTGCAAGCGGGGAAATTTCCAAAACCGCTGCCGTTTTGCTTATGCTTTTTCTTTTGATTACAAGTATTTTGATTACGGGCTTCAACAAATTATGTATGTATTCGGTTCTTGTGTATTTTTTGCTGAATATCATTTATTCTTTTAAGTTAAAGGACGTATTTCTTGTTGATGCAACCTGTATTGCGCTCGGTTTTATATTGAGAATTTTGGCGGGTTGTTTTGCAATATCGGTTATACCTTCGCCTTTGGTAATTCTTATGACCTTTTTCATATCGATGTTTTTTACCTTTACAAAACGGCGTCTTGAATTAAAACTCTTAACCGCTCAAAATGAGGAAAGGGCCTCTCTTAAAGGCATTTCCGAACAGGAAATAAGTAAATTTATTATTATTAATGCCGTTCTTTCCGTGTCCTTTTATATTACTTATATGCTCGATAAAACAACTATTATGAGGGCGGGAACGGAATATTTGTATATTACGGTAATTCCTTTTACTTTGATTATTTACCGTTTGTTATTTTTGTCGGATACAAAACTCGATGATGACGACCCGTTGCATTTGTTTAAAAAAGATAAACCCTTGTTGTTTTTCATATTGTTTTATCTTGTTACGTTTATTTTTGTAATTATTTTTTAAAGATTTTTTATGCCGTTTATGATATTGTAAATTTCTTCTGTCGCAAAGGACGGGTTATTAAGACAGTTGTAAACGGCTTTTGCAAAGGGTGCTTTTCTGAATTCGCCCAAGCCTCTTGATTTCCATATTATGTCCAAAGACTTGCAGGTGTTGTTTTTAGCCGATAATTCTTCTTGTGTCGGAGGCTGGATATCGTAATTCATTTCTTTGAAAGATTTTAAAATTAAGTCCTTTGATAAAATATCTTCAAATTCACCCGATTTAATAAGATAGGCTCTGTCCTGCGGACGAATTACCGACAAAACGTCGTTGTAAACAGGCTCTGCATCGTTATCAAGCAGAACAAAAACGGGTATGTTTAAAATGTATTTTAATTCCGCATAAATGCTCAAAACTTTGCTTTTGCCGCCTGTCGCCAGAATATAAATGCCGTTTTGATTGAAGTTATATCCAAGAATTTCGCTGAATTTGGGCAATAAAATTTCTTCTGTTATTCCTTCTGTCAAAATCAGTTTTTCAATCGGAAAAAGTGTCGCAAACTTGTTTCTGATTATTTTTCCCGCTTCGGCAATATTTTTGTTTGATTGGTATTCATTAAATAATTTTTTGATAAAAATTAAGTTTAACGGCATTTTTGTTGTAATATCACTGTTTAAAATATCTGCGATATTTAACTTTGCTCCCATAAGTTCCTGCGTGTATTCGTCTGTAATACTGTATTGCAGGCTGTCTAAATCTTTTAGTGTAAAACATTCCGCATTTGATTTCGGAAAGATTTTTTTTACGGAATTGTTCCAGATTCTTTCAACGATATTTACTATAAAAGCGGCATTTTTTTCATCGAGTTTGTGCTTTGAAATTGACGGTGTCATTATATATTTGAGTATAATATCGTAAAAAACCCGACGATATTTTATCTCGGGGTTTTTAAAGCGGGTAAGTCTGTCAAGGGATAAAAATATATCCTCCGCTTTCATATCTTTATATTTAATGTCGCAGTTAAAATTGTAATTCATTCTTCCAAATATAAGGTATTTTTTGCTACAAAAAGTTTTTTCGTTCGTCATTGCGAGCGAGCGGATTTTGTGTAGGCTGACCGAGAGAAACGAGGAAAAGCCGAAATAGCAAAAAGCAAAGTGAGTGTCAAAGTAGTGAAGCGAACAAGTGCTTTTTGTGAAACAAAATCCAAGACGGCAAAGTGAGCGTGGCAATCTTTTTTAGGGATTACTTCGGGCAGAGCCCTCGTAATGACGTGTTTGAAGATTTTGCTGTAATTAACGGTTAAATTATAAAAAAAAAGGATATACCCGAAGGTATATCCTTTTTGAGTTTTAATTAAACGTTAAGAGTTTCTCTTGAACAGTTGTAAGACCATTTTGAAGATGCTTCGATAAGGCTTCTTACTGTTGCAATCATAGCGATTAAAGAATCGCATTTGTTTACTGCGGAACCTACGCCGACTGCGCAAGCGCCTGCCGAGAATGCCATAGCGATTGTCTTAACCGAAATACCGCTTGCCGTCATAACGGGGATTGATTCGATATTTGCTGAAAGTTCCATCGTGTTAGCCATTGTTCTCATTGCAGTTTCTACCAAGCCCATTGAACCTGTGAAGTGATGTTCTGAAGTCATTGAACCTTCTGTCTGAATTAAATCAACGTGGATTGATTCTAATTTGTGAGCGAGTTCAATTTGTTCCGAACATGAAATGTGACCGGGGATTGTAACACAGAAGAAGACTTCTTTGCCGTTTAACAAAGTTCTTGTTTCACGAGCAAGGTTCCAAACTTCATCAGCCGTCATTAATCTGCCGCTTCTTGTAAGTGCATCGTAGTTGCCGAGTTCGATTGCGTCAGCGCCCCATTCTGCCGCTGTTGCCAATTCTGACGGTACAACGGAAGAAACAAAAATCGGAAGATTTGTGATTTCTCTTGCCATGTCGAAGATTTCTTTGTTAAAGCAAATATCTACTGCGTGTGCGCCGCCTTGCGTTGCTGCTTCAACAACGTTTCTTACTCTGTTCATATCAAAATTATCAATGCCTGCAATAATTTTTACTGCTTTTCTCATTGACATTGCTTCTTTAAATGTTGAAATTCTATGCATAATTGTTCTCCTTTTTTTTAACAAAATTTTAACACGTCAATATTAAACTTCAAGACTTTGTCATGTTTTTACTAAAAAAAAGACACCATCTGTATGATTAGTGTCTTTTTTAAAATGAATTTTTCTTTTTGCTACGGTGCCAAAATCGTAATTACGTTTCTGCCTTCAAGCGACGGTTTTCTTTCAACTGTCATTTTAACATCCTGCAAATCGGTTAAAAATCTTTCTGCCAAATCGTAGGCAAGTTGGCTGTGCTGCATTTCACGACCTCTTAACATTACGACAATTTTAACCTTGTTGCCGTCAGCAAGAAACTTTTTGATATTTTTAATTCTTACATTGTAGTCGTGAACGTCAATTTTATATCTAATTTTGATTTCTTTAATTTCAACAACTTTTTGTTTCTTTTTTGCTTCTTTGGCTCTTTTTGCCATTTCATATTTGTACTTGCCGTAGTCCAGAATTTTTGCTACGGGCGGTTCCTGATTCGGTGAAACAACTACCAAATCCAAATCCTTATCCTGTGCCATCAGTAATGCTTTTGATGTTGCAACAACGCCGTGGTTATTACCTTCGTCGTCGATTAATCTTACTTCCTTTGAAGTGATGTGTTCATTGAGCAGTGAATTGCTCTGGTTAAAATCTTTGCTGATAATTTTCTCCTTTTTTTATTTGTAATACTTTATAATTCTTTATTTTATCAAGAAACTTCGCTTATAGCAAGAAAAATTTATTTTCTGCCGTTTGACAAATATGTTGATTTTTCATAAAATTTTTTTATGAATTTTTCAAAAGGTTTTAAAATTGTTATTTGTATTTTTGCTTTATTGCTTTTGTTTGTTGCAGTAAAACTTTGTATATACAATTTTGACATTTTTAGTTTTAAAAAATCCGTTCAGTATTGTACCGATAATTTTCAGACCTGTGATGATAACTGTAATGCAAATGTTAAGTCCGATGATATGTATTTACCTTATGTCAGCCCTATTGAAAAGGCAGACAGTTGTTATTGTAAGATGTATAGCCTTTTGTTGCCGAGATTGTTGGTTTATAAGGTAAAAGTAAATAATAACCCCGTTAATTTTATCAGAACATCTCAGGATGCGTTTATCATTCCCGATGCGGCACTTGAAAATGCCGATGCGATTGTTTCTTACGGTCTTATTTACAATTATGGCGTTTTGGGCGTTGATATCTTTGAGGACAGTCTTTCAAAATTGTTTAAAAAGAACGTTTATGCTTTTGACTGCTATATTTCATCGGCAGACCATCTTGTGAAGAACAATCCGTTTTTTAACTTTGAACAGGGTTGTCTTGCCACCGATAAGTATTCTCTGGATAATTCGGGTATGTATGAATTTGAAAATAAGGTTCATGATTTGGGTAAGACTTTGCAGAAATTAAATTTGCTTAATAAAAAAATCTATCTCAAATCCGATACGGCAGGCACGGAAATTGAAACTATCCCTCAAATACTGAAATATTCAGATAATCTTACAGGCTTTTCAATAGTAATAAGACTTGATGATACCGAAAGACTTATATGGTTAAATGATTTGCTTAAACAGGTTGAAGAAAACTTTGTTTTGGTTGCAAGAAATAATATAAGAGGCGAAACTTATAACGGCTGCAAATGTAAATATATGAAAAGAGAAGTTTCGAGCGCCGTTGCGCTGACTTATATTAATAAAAATCTTATCGATAAAAAGTATCTGCCGTTTAAGCAGGATTATCATTCTCCCGATAACTATATTACCGTAAACGGTATTTATCCCACCATTCCGCCTTTTACGATTGATTGGGAAGTTGTTTTGACGGAAAAATTTAAAAACCTTTTTTGATAATTTTTTATATTGTCATTTGGACACTATTTGTGTTTTTATCTTTTTAATCTATCACACTGATAGTGTTTTTGGTGATTAAAAAAAGAAAAAACGGGTACTATATAAATAAGGGTCAAGAATATTTTATCAAGCATTGGTTTCGGCGATTACTCAATATAGGAGATTATATATGATAGCATCGTTTTGTAAGTCTATGTGTGATTTTTCTTTTCGGGGTCGTTCAACAAAAAGAGAATTTTTGTGCTTTTTGGCTGTAACTTCATTGATTTCTCTTATGCTTTTGACGGTTATTTTGTTCATAGCGGTCACGGTGCTTGGGTTAAAATATTCTTCCGATGGAGGTTTGATTTTGCCTCATCAGAATCTTAATATGTTTGGTATGGTTTCTTTTATTGTTATGTGTTTGCTGTCTAGTTTTTACGGTATCTTTTCTGTCTGGGCTTTTATTTCGGGCTCGCTTCTTGCTGTCAGAAGATTGCATGATATGAATTATTCCGGTGTTTGTTATTGGATATGGATTACTTCGATATTGATGTTTTTTGTTTCCGAAATGTCTATATTGACTATGTTTCTCGGTTATTTTGTTATTGCGGGTATTTTTGTTTTGGCTTTTTCAAACTCCTTTGCAAGTGCAAATAAATATGGTAAAGTAGATATTGAAGAATTGTCAATGCAGATTAAGAAGCAAAATGGATAATAAACCCAAAAAAAAGATTAAGAAAAAAACTAATATAAAAAATATGGGTGTAGATATTGATAAAAACGAGTATTTTGAGATTGTTTTATCAAATTCCGCCCGTCCCGATGATACTTATAACCGAAAGTTCAGAGGTTATTAGTTGAATCTTGTTGATAAATTATTATCTTTTGACGGTATGATTTCGAGAAAAAATTATTTCAGATTTTTTCTGATTTTTTCTTTTTGTTTTGCCTGTCTGGTTTTTACGGAAATCGTTTTAAGCGGAATTATTTATTTGACAGTGGCGGACAAAATGCTTGGGAACAGTCATTTTTTGTTTTTTCCCGTTGTTCTTTTATTTTTGTGTGTTTTATGTCTTTTGACGGGGTCTTTTATCGTTTATATCACTTTTTCGTTCAGACGGGCGAAAAGTTTTTCGGATAAACCGCTTCAATATATCATTTATTATACCGTTTTGATGCTTTTTATTTTTGCGATAGCCTTTTTCGGTCAGATTGCTGAATTATGGAAGATTTTAGGTGTTATGTATCTTCTGATGTTTCTTCCGTATCTGTGTTTTAAAGATAAACCGACAAAAAAAGAGGAACAATAAAATCGTTCCTCTTTTTGTTAACTCATCTCTCGATTAGGCATCTTGTCTTTGGATACCTTTGTAGGAGTTGATATCATAGACTTCAAATACCTGGAAGAATTTCATTGTATCTTCTACCGATAAGTCTGCATCAACTGCGGTGTTCCAAGGGTTAGATGCTCTTAATTTTAATTCGCCTTCATTATCCTTTACGGCTTCAAGTGTGTAAGCGTGGAAAGAATAAACGCCTTTATCTCTTGCAACGGGGTTTTCCGTTCTTGTTCCGTCGGGGAAGGTGCCGCCGCAAATCATATATTTTCCTGAAGGTTCACCTTTAAGAAATTCAAGAATTTCTTCTTTGTTATCTTCGGTATTCATGATTTTACCTTCGATACCAAGCATATTCATTACCTGATGCTGATATCCGCCTAATGAGCCTCTGTAAAATTCTTTTTGTGTTGTGAATTTCGGCGCACCGTTTTTGTCACGGTTTTCGGGAGCCTCTTTTAACGGTGCAAACATCATACCGTATCTGTCTTCTTTGTATGCGATTCTGTCGCCCAAATCGTCACGGAGGACAACTGTTTTGTTTTTCGGGTCTTTCATTGATTCTTCAAAATCAGCGAGTCTTTGGCGCATACCGAGCCAGTCTTTTTTCATTATTGCTTTTTCTCTGGGGTCGGTTTCTGCTTGATATTGTGCTTTTTTATCGGCAATTTTTTGCTGCATTATTGTTCTGAAATCATCTTCGGCATGTGCCTGAAGTTCAAGACCGAAAGCATCTTCCAAAAGACGAACACCCTGAGCGCCTCTTAATACCATTTTTTGATTTGTTTCGGGTTTTAATTCGCCGTTTTTAGCCAAATAATCCGCTTTTCCGTTCGGGTATTTAACGTGAATGTCGTTTCCGTCCTGTTCGATTGCATCGTAGAGTGCAATTCTCGTTTTAGGTTCTTCCATAACCGAGTTTAAGGTTGCAACGCAGTAGCAATCACCGATTGCATATTGTGCCGATGCAAATCTTTGTGCGGGCGGGAAAAGTTTGATAAAGGTTTCTTTATCCATTTTTAACTGGTGGGCTTTGTCTTCATCGTCTTTAACGTAGATTCTGTCTTCGCCTTCAACCTGGAAAACATCACCGATTTTTGCAGCCTTTGTTCCTTCTTCTTTGTTTGCAACATTAGGAACATAGACATCTTCAACCTTTTTGCCGTTAGCATAGCAATCGTACATCATGTCGATATCTGCTTCCATCTGGTCGCACATTTTACCTGTTTTCCAGTAATGTGACAAGGTTTGGGGTGTCAGTTTTTCATCGGCAATAAGTGCTAACTGCATTTCGATGTTGCTTGTTTCGACGTTGCCCTTTTCCATTGCGTTTATAAGGTTTTCTCGGTCTTCGCCTTTAACAAAAGGTGAGACAGGGTGATTATCCAAAAATGCTCTTGCTCCGTACGGGTCGTCGTTTCCTGCTTCTTGCTTTTGAACAGGTTTTTTAATGCCTAAAGCCGCTCTGTAAAGTTCTGCGGAGGGCTGTGCCGTAACTTGTTCTTCAACGGCCTGCAAGGCTTGTTCTTCCTGTACTTCCTTTTTAGCATGAATTGCAGTATTGTTTGTTACCTGTGACACTGCATTAATCGGATTTACATTCATTTTTGTTACTCTTTCTTGATTGTACTTCTTACACTTACTCGTGTATTATAACTCTTGTCAACAAAATTATTTGCTTTTTAACAAAAACATGTTACAAAATTTTTACATAGTGTTATCGGAATTATCTGTATTATCTGTGTAAAAATTCGCATAAAAAAACCGCCGGCAAATTTAAAAAATGTCTTTGCCGAAAATTTTTAAAACATCAGTTATGAATTTTCCGTCATTTCCAAAATATCTGTGATATCGCAATCAAAAACTTTGGCAAACTGAATTAAATGTTCAATACTCATACAGCGGTTTCCTCTTTCAAGCATGCCGTAAAAGGAAGTTGAAATGCCTGCTGCTTTTGCCGCCTGTGCCTGTGAAATTCCCATTGACTCTCTGAGTGTTTTTAAAGTATTTAAGATATTTTCTACTGTTATTTCTTTCATAAAATTATGATATAGCCTATCTTCTTTTTTGTCAATCATTGCCGATTTTTCGGCGCTTTAATATATTTTTGTTTAACAAATAAATTGTTCATGCTACACTTATAATATGAATGGTATAGAATTGAATTTTAATCCTGTTATAGTATCGGTTTTACTTCTTTGCATTTTATGTGTGAATAAGGTGAATGTGTTGCTTTCGCTTATTATTGCGGCTATTACGGCAGGTTTGATTTCAAACATTCCTATTTCGGAAGTTATGAATACGTTTGTATCTGGTATGGGCGGAAATTCCGAAACCGCATTAAGTTATATTCTTTTGGGCACCTTTGCGGCGGCAATGACACATACGGGGCTTACAAAAGTTATTTCGTATAAAATTTCTCATTATATAAAAGAGAATAAATACGGCTTGTTATGTATATTGGCGGTAATTGCAATTTGTTCGCAGAATTTAATTCCCGTGCATATTGCTTTTATTCCTATAATTATTCCCCCCTTGCTTGCCGTTATGAACAAGTTAAAACTTGATAGGCGTGCTGTTGCCTGTACGTTGTCTTTCGGTCTGAAAACCCCTTATATTATTATACCTGCGGGTTTTGGTGCGGTTTTTCAGGGCTTGCTTTACGATAATATCTGCCAAAACGGTATGATTATTCAGAAAAGCGATATCTGGAAAGCTGTCTGGGTTTTGGGTGTTGCAATGCTTGTCGGACTTCTTGTTGCGGTCTTTGTATCTTACAGAAAGCCCAGAGAGTATAAGGATACCGAAATGGCGCATGAGAAAATTGCCGAAGAACCTCAATTTACCAAAGAACATGCGATAACCTTGTTTGCGGCATTTGTAACTTTTGCGGCGCAGATTTTAACGGGTTCGCTTCCGTTGGGTGCCATTGCTGGTTTAACGATAATTTTCGGAACGGGTGTTATAAAGGCGGATAAAACCGATGAAATGATTGACGAGGGTGTCGGTCTTATGGGCTATATTGCCTTTGTAATGCTTATTGCGGCAGGATATGCAATGGTGCTGAAATCAACTGGCGGTATAGAAACGCTTATTGCCTCCGTTGAACCTCTTATGAACGGAAATAAACTCATTGCCGCCGCTTTGATGCTGTTTACGGGCTTGTTTATTACAATGGGTATCGGTACATCCTTTGGTACTATTCCGATTCTGGCGGTATTGTTTGTGCCCATTTGTCAGAGTACCGGCTTTTCGGTGCCTGCAACGATTATTATTCTTGCGGCTGCTGCCGCTCTTGGTGATGCGGGGTCACCTGCTTCTGATACGACCTTGGGGCCTACTTCGGGGTTAAATGCGGACGGTCAGCATAACCACATCAAAGACACCTGTATTCCTACCTTTTTGCATTACAATATCCCGCTTATTCTTTTTGCGCTTGCTGCGGCTTTGTTATTTTAAATTTTCTTTCAAAAGTCCGCCGAGTCTTTGTATGCCTGTTCTGATTACTTCGGGCGAAGCGTTTGTGTAGTTTGTAGGGTGCAAAAAGCGAAGCATTTGCACCAAGATTATTTAATCGGCTGGATTGTCTACGCTGCGCTCGCAATGACGTATTTTTATTGTTGGATTAAATCCCAACCTGCTTTGATTAAAAAATCAATTCATTCGTGCATTAAAATGCACGAATGAACTGATAGCCCAAGTCGCCGTAAATTTTAACAAGTTCTTTTGTGCATTCCGCCGTCATTTGCTTAGTGAGTTTTTTCAACTCTTTTACATACCAAGCCATAATGCCTGCGTTATAATTCAGCCTGTTAGATTTGATTTGTCGGGTTTTCATTAAAATATTTATTCAAAACTTCATACAATATCGGTGTAATTCTTAAAACGTGTATGTATTCTGTAACATTCCAATAATCTTGAATGTACATATACCTATAAAAACCTCTTGCAATAACATGACTTATTACAATCTTTTCTTCAAAAGTTATCGGAATATACGTTTTTTGATTTTCTCTAAAAATCCTTTTAAAGATTTCTCGCTCATTTTCTCGCAGATTGTCTAAAAGAGGCTCTAACTCAATATATAAATTATTGATTTCATTATTTATTGCATTGTTTAAATACAGTTTTGTTTTTCGCTTTACTTCTTCTTGTTCTCTTTTTGAAACAAATTTACTCAACAAAGATGCACTAAAAACACAAATAACAATTATTGTACAAACAAAAACATTATGACATCTATATATGTCAAAAGTTATTGCTCCTGTAAGAATAAATACAAACCAAATAAAAATCTGAACCATAGACGAATTTTTATATAATTTTTCTAAATATTCCAATAGGTCTTTTTTAAATAAATTGTTAAAATCCATAAGCCAATTATATCATGGCTTTTCGGCATGGGTTAATATTCTAACCCTCTTGTGATATATACGTTTAACAAATTGATTTTTGAGAGGTCGTCTAAACCATCAACCTCAATAGCCTTAATCATTTTATCTTGACGTTCTTCTGTGTCCATATCTAAAACATTACAATATACAAAAGTATCAACATCAAAATAATTCGCTTTTTCGGCAACATCTTTTAGTAAATCATAAAGATGTTTTTGTTTTTCGGTTTTTAATTCTTCACGATTGATTTTGCCCATTTTTATATTTTCTTTAAAATTTTAAATTTTAATCCTTTATAATAAACAATATATCTATGAGGAAAGACATCTTTAACAAAAACTCCACCCTGTTTTTTACATTCAAGCGGTAAATATGTATCAAAAGATTGTATTACTTTTGCGTATTCTTGCTTGCCTACAATAACAGGCGGGATTTTGTCTATATTAAGTTTATCATAATCGTGGCATTTTTCAACGTGATTTTCAAAAGCCTCTTGTTGATTTTCGCCGTTTTCTATCGGAATATGAGCGCCGTTTGATGTAAACCAGTCTTTTGGTTCTTCATCTTCGCTAAAAGGGCTTTGTGAAGTTTCACTACCCCCAAACTCAAAATCTTCGCTGTCGGGCATTTCTTCTTCAAGAGCGGAATAGCCAGAGTTTTCATTTTCTCGTAAAACCTGTCGGACTTCATCAGGTGCAAGAACACCTGCATTTATATAAGTGCTGTCGGTTCGTGCGTTGATTTCCCTTATTTCCGCCGTTTCTTTTGCCGTCGGTATGTCAATGTCTGCAAAAGATATAATATACTCTTTATCAAGATTGTATTTTGATTTTGCAAGTAGGTAGGGTGCAAAAAGCGAAGCATTTGCCCCAAGATTATTTAATCGGCTGGATTGCCTACGCTGCGCTCGCAATGACGGCTTAGACTCGCTCGTTCTGCGATGACGTGAAAATCTAACAAACCTCTTTTAAAAGCGCACCGAGTCGTTCAATTCCGATTTTTATCGTTTCGGGCGAAGCGTTTGTGTAATTTAAACGCAGAGCATTTACGTTTCTTTCATTTACATAGAACGGGTCACCGGGGACAAAGGCTACTTTGCGTTTTATTGCTTCCTCAAAGAGTTTCATAGAGGACATTCCCTGCGGCAGTGTTACCCATAAAAACATTCCGCCCTGCGGAGTGGTATGTTCAATTCCATTCGGGAAAAATTCTTTTATTGCATTAATCATTGCGGAACACTGTTCCTGATATAAATTTCTGATTTTTTGAATGTGGGCATCAAAATCATTATTTATGAGGTAATCCCAGATTACATACTGCGCAAAGATGTTTGAGTGCAAGTCTGCCGCTTCTTTTGCGGTGTTGACGGCAAGTCTTAATTTGTCGTTTTTTGTAATCATATATCCAAGACGAAAACCGGGGGTGATTGTCTTTGAAAAAGAACCCAATAAAATGCTGTTTGTGGTTTTTCCGCCAGCGGCATAAGGCAGGGCCTCGCCCTCAAATCTCAATTCACCGTACGGGTCGTCTTCGATTAACAAAAAGTTATGTTCCTGTACAAGTTCAAACAATTCTTTTCTCTTTTTTGCAGAGTAGGAAACACCTGTCGGATTTTGGAAATTGGGTACAATGTAACCGAGTTTGATTTTCTTTTTTTGCAAAACCCGTTTCAGTTCTTTTGTGTTTATGCCGTCATTTTCGAGAGTAACGGGATTGAAATTTGGCTGATATTGAGAAAAAGCCTGAATTGCGCCGAGATATCCGGGCTTTTCGATAAGCACTTCATCGCCCTTATCGATTGTAACTTTTGCTATCAAATCGACAGCCTGCTGGGAACCTGTTGTGATTATAATGTTTTCGGCATTTATATCAAGATTGTATTTTTTGTTGTATCGTTCGGCTATGTATTCTCTTAATTGCGGTAAGCCTGCCGTGATTGAATACTGAAAAACCTTGCTGCCGTAGTCTTTAACGACTCTTTGCATTGAATCGGTCAGTTCTTTTTCGGGAAAAGAAATCGGATTTGGCATACCGCCTGCAAAGGATATGATTTCATCGTCCTGCATTGCTTTTAAAATTGCTCTGATGAGTGACGGCGGTGTTGATTTCGCCTGTTTTGACAAAAAATCAAATGTAGTTTCCATACTTTTCCTCTTTTATTTATATTATATCCATTGTTTTTAATTCGTTAAAATCGGTAATTATATCTGAAACGCAATCGAGAGATTTATATAATTCAACGGGTTCTTTTGAAGCCACGGCAATGATTTTCCCGATTCCTGCGGCTTCTGCCGCTCTGATACCCGATACGGCATCTTCAAACACGATACAATCTTTGGGCTCAAGTCCTATTTTTTCGGCAGCAATCAAATAAATATCGGGTGCGGGTTTGCCTTTGATTTTTCCGTTTGAATACACAATTTGCTCTATGTTGAACCATTTTGCAAGATTAAACGCTTTAATATAATAGTCAACATTGATTTTTTCCGACATTGTGGCTATGGTATGCGGTATGTTTTTTTTACACAGATAATCAAGAAAATCTTCAACGCCGTTTGCAAATTTTGTGTTTTCCTTGTCCTTTTCGCACATTTCAAGATAGATAAGTTCTTTTTCAAGCGAACATTTTTCTACTTCTTCGGGCGTCGGTTTCCGTCCGATTGCGTATTCCATAATGTTTGCGTTTGTTCTGCCAAACATGTGGTGCACCATTTCGTAATCGTTAAAAGGTGTTCCTCTCAGCCTTTTTGACATCTCATACCAAGCATCATAATGTTTTTGGGAATCCCAAAACAGTGTTCCGTTAAAATCAAAAATTATACCTTTGTATTTCATACATACCTCTTTTAATATAATACTATAAAAAAAGTGTAACATAAGTTCACAAAAGCATTTTTTCATTAAACCTTTGAGAATTTCTTCCGATAAACATAATGAGTAAGTGTAAAAAGGTACAGTAACATGAATTTTAATGATTATTTGATGAAAAGATTATCTGTCGGTATGCAGCAACCCGCAAAAACGGGCGAAGCAGGCGCTAATGCCGGTCAGTTAGACGAAAATGCCTTAAAAAATTCGTCGTTATTTTCGTCATTTAGTGCCGATGATTTGGCAAATATTGATTTTGAAAAGTTGTTGTCGGAAGGAGTCGGCTCCGACAATGAAGCATTAAACGCTGTTTTGAGAAGTTTTCTTGAATTAGAAGGTATTCAAAATGCGGCAGACGGTGATGAAAACGGTGAATTGTCCGCAGAAGAAGCCAAAGCGTTTATAATGTCTGTCATCGGAAAAGACGGTGATGCTTCAAATCTTTCTATGGAAGATTTGGACGCCGTTGTTCAGGAATTGGGTATAGACCTTGATACTGTTGCACAGGCTCTTGATGAAGTATTAAATGAAAATAAAGAAGAAGAAGTAAAACCCGAAGAAGCAAAAGAGGCTGAAAAAGCACAGGCTGTCGAAGAAGCAGAAGAAGCAAAAGAGGCTGAAAAAGCACAGGCTCCTAAAGCGGCTCAACAGGCAGGCGGTTCGGGCGGTGCAGGCGCAAGCAGTGGCGTAGGTAACAGCGGTGGTGCAAGCGGTGCTTCAAATAACAGAAAGACAGAAGAAGCAAAGGGCGAAACTCCCGAAGAAATTAAAAAGGATATTCAGGCTAAAAATGAAGAAAAAGATAAAATAGAAGCCGATGCCGATAAAGAAATCGAAGAACAGGAAAATGCCAAAGAAAAGGCTATGAAGCAGTATGGCGTTTCCGATGAAGAACTGGAAAAATATAAGGAAGAAGAAAAGAAACTTGATGACCAGATAAAAGACAATGAAAACAGCATTAAGGATCAGGATAAGACTATCAGTGATGCAAATGCCACAATCAAATCAAATGAAAGTTATATCAAAGATATAGATGCTCAAATTTCTTCAAATCAGGAAGTAATCTCGAAAATTTCGGGTGAAGATTCGGGCGATAAAAAAGCCGAAATCGAAAGCAAAATTTCTAATTTAGAAAATGAAAAGAAAGCAAAAGAAGAAGAAAATAATAAACTTCAAAACGAAACAATAAAGAAGGCTGAAGAAGAAAAGAAAAACCTGGAAACAAAAAATCAGGAATTAGAAAAGCAAAAAGAAGAATTGTTATCCAAAACTCTTGCTGAATCAAAAGGCTTCTGCTCGGGCATGCCGTCTGATGCAAGAAAAGGAATAACGGAACAAATTAAACAATACGACGAAAAAGTTAAGGATATCAGAGAAAAACGTGACAAAGATGTTGCAGAAGTTCAGAAAGATATCACAGCATTAGAAGCAAAACTCAAAACTGCAGAAGAAAAAGAAAAACGAGGCGAATTCTTAAAAGAAAATTCTGCGGTAGCATCCAGCCTTCCCGAAAACCTTATGAAAGGGGTTTTGGAAGGTAAAGAAGATGTAGTATGTGAAATCGCAGAAAAATACGGTCTTGAACCCGAATTCTTTGCGGCAATTATCGGTCTTGAATCAGGTTGGGGCACAAGCGGTTATGCTACAAGCAACTTTAACTTCGGAGGTGTTTCAGGCTCAGGTGATGCGGGTTATTCCGTAAGAAGCAGTGACGGTCATAAATTTGCAAAATATTCATCAGTTGAAGCAGGTCTTGATGCAATGGCAAAAAACCTTGCATCTTACGACGAAAGATTTGGTGATGTTAATGCCGTTGATATCAACAATGTTTATGCAATCGGCGGACACTATTGCGTCGGCGGCGATTGGGCAAACAAAGTATCAAGCATATACAACCAGATTAAAGCAAAAATGGGTTAATCGTTTAAACGATATCAAAACAAAAAGACCGAACTTATGTCCGGTCTTTTTTAATATTTTTTCATATTTTTAAAAGTACGGTCAATTTTTTATATTGACTGTTTTTATGAAAATGTGAAATCAGTGAGTAAGTGATTATGTCAGAAGTTTTAAATATAAGAGCACACCATTTTTTATGTTTACCGGGGTATCAGGGTAACGGATATGACGGCGCACACAAAACGAGTTGGGATACAGTTTCGCAGCAATTAAAAGAACACCCCGATACTTTTGTAAGGATTGTTGACGGTCAGGACGATTTATGTAAAAACTGTCCTAATGCACAGGGGAAAAACGGTATAAAATGTAATATGGGTTTTCTTGCGCAACTTGATGAAAAAGTCAAAGATATGTTCGGCTTTAAAACGGGAATGGTAATGACGTGGGAAGCCATTATGGAAAAGGTTCGTTCCGTTATGAACAAGGACAACCACAAAGAACTTTGCGGCAACTGCGAATGGCGCAGAGCAGGGCTTTGCGAAGATACTTTTGAAAAGAAAAAGGCGGCTTAATATTAAAAATCGATATCAGGATTGTGCAAAATCAGACCGTACATAATACTGTCCGTTATTGCCATGTACGAAGCCTCAATGATGTCCTCGCTAACTCCGACGGTATCCCATTTGTTTATGCCGTCCGTTGTTTCGACAGTTACCCTCGTTACTGCGGCTGTTCCGTCTTTACTGTCTAAAATACGGACTTTAAAGTCGCAGAGTTTGTATTTTAGAATTTCGGGATAAAATTCAACAAGAGCCTTTCTTAATGCGGTATCAAGCGCATTGACGGGACCCTGACCTTCCGCAACCGTGTGGATATTGTGTTCGTCAATTTTGACCTTGACAGATGCTTCGGTAATTATGTTGTGATTTTTTTCACCTATAAAAGTATCGCCGATGACTCTGAACCCCGAAATCTTGAAGAAGTCGGGAAGTCCTGTCAGTGTGTCAAGAATTAAAAGTTCAAAACTTGCTTCGGCGCCCTCAAAGGCAAAACCTTTCCATTCAAGTTTTTTAATTCTTTCGATAATTTTTGGTAAGTCTTCATCACGTACATCTTTTACAATACGCAGGTTTCGCATCTTTTCCCTGAGTGATGCCGTACCTGCCTGGTCAGAAATTAAAATTTTTCTTCTGTTTCCGACGGAATCGGGCGAAATATGCTCATAGGTTTGGGAATTTTTGCGCACCCCGCTTGCATGTATTCCCGCCTTATGTGCAAAGGCGCTCATTCCTACGTAGGGCAGATTTGACGGTACTGCAACGTTTGCAATCTCGGCAATGTTGTTTGCAATAAAGGTCAGGTCGTGAATCTTGTCACCGACAACCTCATAGTTCTTTTTCAGTTGTAAATTCGGGATAATAGAGCAAAGATTTGCGTTTCCGCATCTTTCGCCATAGCCGTTAATCGTTCCCTGAACCTGTATTGCTCCCGCATCTACCGCCGATACCGAGTTTGCAACTGCCATATCACTGTCGTTGTGAGCGTGAATACCGAGTTTTATGTCGGGAATACTATCAGATACTTTTTTCGTTATTTCGGATATTTCATAACTCATACATCCGCCGTTTGTATCGCAGAGGATTATTCGTTCCGCACCTGCTTCGTGTGCTGTTTTTATACAATGTAAGGCGTATTCTTCGTTGTTTTTGAAACCGTCAAAAAAGTGTTCCGCATCAAAGAAAACTCTTCTTCCTTTTTCTTTCAGGTATTTGATACTGTCGGATATCATATTGAGGTTTTCGTCTAATGTCGTGCAAAGAGCATGTTCAACGTGAAAATCCCATGTTTTTCCGAAAATAGTCACAACTTCCGTTTCGGCGCTTAAAAGCATCGAAAGAACTTTATTTTCTTCGGGTTTTGTATCAGCCTTTCTTGTGCAGCCGAAAGCGGCTATCTTTGAGTTTTTAAGGTCTGCTTTCTTTAATTCTCTGAAAACTTCTTCGTCCTTCGGATTTGCCCCGGGCCAGCCTGCTTCGATATAGTCGATACCCAAATCATCAAGCAGTCTGACGATTTTTAACTTATCCGAAGTCGAAAAATTTATCCCTTCCGATTGCGCTCCGTCTCTTAATGTTGTGTCATATATTTCGATTTTTTTCATATCTTCCGCCGTTTCAAAGAAATTTTATCATAAAAAGTTTATTTTTTACATTTTTCCATGATATTATATTTTTAATATACGGAACACAGGAGATATTTATGGACGCAGAAAAACTTATAAGAATTGCAAAAGGTGAAGAACTTGCAGATGTTGTCATTAAGAATGCCAATCTCGTTAACGTTTTTAACGATGAAATCAAAAAAACGGACATCGCAATCTATAAAGGCAGAATTGCGGGTTTGGGATTGGGTTATAAAGGACAAAAAGAAATTGATGTAAACGGTTCTTATGTTACACCCTCATTTATTGACGGCCACGTCCATATAGAAAGTTCAATGTGTACTCCGAAAGAATTTGCAAAAGCGGTTGTTCCCGAAGGAACGGTTACCGTAATGGCTGACCCGCACGAAATTTCAAACGTTTTCGGCTTACACGGTATCAGTTATATGAGGGCTGCATGTATGAATTTGCCCTTACAGGTTTATATAATGCTCCCGTCTTGTGTTCCCGCTACGGATTCCGAAACTTCGGGTTTTGAACTTGCAAGTTATGACTTGTCGCTTTTAATGGACGACCCCGCTATTTTGGGTGTTGCCGAAATGATGAACTTCCCCGGTGTTTTAAGTTGCGATAAAGAAGTTATGTCAAAATTAAAATTAGGTCTTGCAAAACGTAAAAAAATTGACGGTCATGCCCCCGGGCTCAGCGGAAAAAATCTTTGCGCCTACGTTGCGGCGGGTGTAATGTCAGACCATGAATGTACTACCCCCGAAGAAGCGACCGAAAAACTCGGTTTGGGTATGTATATTATGATTAGAGAAGGTTCTGCCGCAAAAGATTTACAGCCGTTAATCCCCGTTTTGAAAGGAAAAAATACAAGAAGATGTATCTTTGTTACCGATGACAGACATCCTACCGACTTAAAAGGTCATATTAATGATATGGTGCGGCAGGCGGTTGAAGCAGGCGTTGACCCGATTACCGCAATAAAAGTCGCCTCTATTAACACCGCAGAATACTTCGGTTTAACCGATTTGGGCGCTATTGCCCCCGGTTACAGAGCAAATATGCTTGTCTTTGACAACCTTAAAGACTTTAAGCCGAAACTCGTTTTCAAGGGCGGTGAAATTGTTGCCGAAAACGGTAAACTTATCGTGGATTTGGAACATAACGAAATGCCCAAACTCAGAGGTTCGGTTAACGTTAAGTGGATTGAAGCGGAAGATTTTAAAATTCCCGCAAAATCCGATACCGTTACGGCAATGCAGATTGTTCCCGGCACTTTGCTGACAAAGTCTATTAAAGCGAAAGTTAAGGTCGTTGACGGCTATGCGGAATCCGATGTTGATAATGACCTGCTCAAAATTATGGTTTTTGAACGTCATAAGGCAACAGGCAATATCGGTAAAGGTTTTGTTAAAGGCTTCGGTTTGAAATCGGGCGCAATTGCTTCTACTGTTGCTCACGATTCACATAATATGATTGTTGTCGGTACAAACGATGCCGATATGCAAATGGCGGCAACCGAACTTGTAAAAACTCAGGGCGGTAAAGTCGTTGTAAACAACGGCAAGGTCGTTTCCATATTGCCGTTACCCATTGCGGGACTTATGTCTGACCAGCCTTTTGAAACCGTTTTGCAACAATGTCATGATTTAAAAGACGGCGTTAAGCAAATTGGCTGTAATCTCGAAGACCCGTTTATGACGATGGCGTTCTTGTCGTTGTCCGTAATTCCCGATATCAAAATTACCGATAAGGGTGTCTTTGATGTCAATGCGTTTAAATTTATTGATATTTTCGATACGGAAACAGCAACAGTTTAGACCTTTGGTCTGCCTGTTCGGATAATTAAAATTACGGAAATTTCTGCTACAAAGAAACATAGGTATTTATGAAAAAATTTTTAACGGTTTTTGTAATATTATTTTGTACTTACTTGTCTGCAATGGCAGATTGTGTAACAAAGACAAAACTTCCGAACGGGCATACAGTAATTGTAAAAGAAATGCACGCAAACCCTATCGTTATGGTTGACACATGGGTTAAAACGGGTTCCATCGACGAGGCTGATGATAATAACGGTGTTGCGCATTTTTTAGAGCACTTGTTTTTTAAAGGTTCTAAAAATTATCCGAATAACGATTTTGATATGATTTTGGAATCAAAAGGTGCTTCAACGAATGCCGCAACAAGTAAAGATTATACTCATTTTCATATTATTATCCCCTCAAAAGATTTTGAAACTGCCGTAAAACTTCATGCGGATATGCTTGCAAGACCTTTGTTTCCGAAAGATGAAATTGATAAAGAACGTCAGGTCGTAATCAGAGAAATTGAAAGAAGTAATGATAATCCGTCAAGAAGATTGTATAATGCCTTTAATAAGGCTTTATATCCCACTCACCCCTACCGCAGAGAAGTTTTGGGAAAGAAAGAAATTATTGCATCTATTCCGAGGGAAAAGATTTTTGATTTTTATTCCAAACATTATTCGCCTCAAAATCTTATTACCGTTATTGCGGGTGATGTTAATTCCAAAGATGCGGTAGAATTGGTTAAACAAAATTTTGCAAATTCTTATGTTTCGTCAAAACCTGTAAAGAATAAGCATAGTCAGGATAAAATACCCGAACAGCCGATTTTTGTAAATACAAAAGAAGATGTCGGAACTTCCTCAATGATTATCGGTTATAAGTGCGGGCTTAAATTTTCCGATAAAGATTCTTATGCGCTTGATTTGCTTTCGATAATTTTAGGGCAGGGAAAATCCTCCAGATTTTATAAAGAAATTAAGGACAAAAAACAACTTGCACAGATTATCAGTGCAAATAATCTTTCAATGAAAGAGGACTCGGTTTTTGTTATTAATGCAAGTCTGCATCAGGACGATATTGAAAAAACAAAATATGCGATTTTCTCCGAAATTGAAAATGTCAAAAATAACGGGGTTTCGGAAGAAGAACTTGCAAGAGCCAAAAAAATGACCGAACGTTCTACTTTATATTCCAGAGAGTCTGTTGAGGATAATACCTCTGAAATCGGTTATTCAACCTTGTTAACGGATAACTGGGATTTTTACGATGAGTATCTCGAAAATATGAAGAAAATCACCGCAAAGGACATTCAAAAAGCGGCAAAAAAATATTTGAACGCCGAAAATACCGTTATAGCAATTCAAACACCAAAAGTTTACAAAGAAAAAAATCAGCAAACTTCGGCTGATAATAATGTGATTTTGGAAACCGAAAAAGTAACATCAGCGTGTTTTGTTCCCGCAAAACATTCACCCGTTAAAACCGAAAAGTCGGGTAAACTCGTAAAATATACTCTTGATAACGGTGCCGTTTTACTTGTCGATAATCAAAATGCAAACGATATTGTATCGGTTGATATAAAAATTAAAGGCGGTAACTATATTAATAAAAATTCCGCCCTGTCCAAACTTGTTGCATCTTTGATTACTAAAAATACTAAAAAGTATCCGAAATCTGTTTTTGCGGATATTGCCGATGAAAACGGAATAAAAATTTCCGCCGACAATAACACCGAATATTTTAATGTAACTTTAAAATGTGTAAAACAAGACCTTCCTCTTGCAATGGATATGTTGATGGAAGTCTTGAATAATGCGGTTTTTAATGACGATGATATCGAAAGAAATAAAGCCGAAATCCTGCACCGTATTCATCAAAACAGAGATAACGTTTCAAACGTTGTTTTTGAGGAATTTATTCATGAATTTTGGAAAAATACACCTTATGATACTTCGGGTTTTGTTGTAGAAAAGGATATGCAGGCTGTTACAAAAGACGATATTTACAATCTGTATAAAAAGATTTTTGATTCTCAAAATGCCGTGATAGCAATTTGCGGAAATGTTAATGAAAAGGAAATGATAAATTATTTCTCGGAAATGATAAAGCCGCACAGTGATAAAACAATTGTATATCAGGACTATCAAAATCTTTTTGCCCCTGTCCGTGAGACAAAAACCATCACAAAAAATCAGGGTAAAGAATCAGCATGGCTTGTTTTGGGCTGGCAGACAGACGGTCTTGAAAACAGAAAAGAAAGGGCTGCTATAAGAGTTATTAACGCAATTTTGGGCTCGGGCATGAGTTCAAGACTTTTTAGTCGTGTGAGAGCCGAAAAAGGTCTTGCCTATGCTGTTGCATCTGCTCCGAGTCTGAATATTAATAAGGGCGTTTTTATGATTTATATCGGAACCGAACCGTCTAAAGTAAATGATGCCGAAGCGGCTATTTTGAAAGAGGTTGAAAGATTGCAGAAGGAATTTGTTACGGATAAGGAACTTGATGATGCAAAAAATAAAATTAAAGGTTCTGCTGTAATCGGCGCTGAAACAAATTCGGGAAAGGCTAATTATATCAGTACTTCTGAGGTAAATGGCAGCGGCTACGATTACTTTTTTGATAAATTTAATGAGGATATCGATTCGGTTACCGTTACTGATGTAATCAATGCCGCAAATAAATATTTTTCAAGACCTTATCTTGTAAGTAAGGTTGTTCCTCGAAATTAATTTGCGGGCAATTCTTACCCTCCTCGCAATGACGGCATACGTTTTTGCGAGTAAGTAGGGTGCAAAAAGGAACGTTTGCACCAAAATAATATGTTTTATTCGGCTGGATACTTCGCAGCCGCTCAGTATGACAGATGTATTTTCGTAACGGGATTGCCACGTCGGGCAATTCTTGCCCTCCTCGCAATGACGGCATACGTTTTTGCGAGCGAAATCTCTTACCGCCCTCGCAATAAACGTGCCTACGTGAACACTTCCGCCGTTTCATCACCGCCGTACGTTTACAGTTGGACTTGAATTTTCGGGCGCGCATAAGCCTTCATTTCGCTATCGGGCATCTTCTATGCCCTGCCGCTCCATCGGCTTTATTGCTCTTACGGCTTTGCCTACACCTTTTACAGTTGGTCTTTGATTTTGCTTCACGGCTTCAAGTCGTTCACTTCGTTTTGCTGAACGCAAAACTTCCGTTCACTATTTCGCCGCTACTTCGGACTGGGTTCGCTGCGCTCACACGGCGTCCTACGCAAAATCAAAAAAAAGCCCTCATAATGAGGGCTAAAGATTCTTTAGAGAGAGAGTTAGAGAATTTTTTTGAGAGAGTTTGTGAGAGTTTAAATCTTTTTTATTTACGAATTATTTGTAGCT
>JAILHI010000048.1 GCA_024695865.1 Candidatus Gastranaerophilales bacterium | reverse complement strand
AGCTACAAATAATTCGTAAATAAAAAAGATTTAAACTCTCACAAACTCTCTCAAAAAAATTCTCTAACTCTCTCTCTAAAGAATCTTTAGCCCTCATTATGAGGGCTTTTTTTTGATTTTGCGTAGGACGCCGTGTGAGCGGATTTTGTGTAGGACGGAGTCCGAAGGAACAAAAAGCAAAGTGAACGGCAACGCAGTGAAGTGAACAGGTGCTTTTTGTGAAACAAAATCCAAGACAGCGCAGCGAACCCAGTCCGAAGTAGCGGCGAAATAGTGAACGGAAGTTTTGCGTTCAGCAAAACGAAGTGAACGACTTGAAGCCGTGAAGCAAAATCAAAGACCAACTGTAAAAGGTGTAGGCACGTTTATTGCGAGGGCGGTAAGAGATTTCGCTCGCAAAAAAGTATGCCGTCATTGCGAGGAGGGCAAGAATTGCCCGACGTGGCAATCCCGTTACGAAAATACATCTGTCATACTGAGCGACAGCGAAGTATCCAGCCGTACAAAACTGGTGCAAACGTTCCTTTTTGCACCCTACCTGCTGCCTCAAGATGTTTTGACTATAACTTTATTGTATGTTAAAATTATTCTGTTTTTATTTTCAAGAGTAATTTATGAAACCTGATTATATATGTAAAAACCCATGGAATTATTTGAATATTGAAGGTAATGGCAATTGTAATTTTTGTTGTTCTATATTTTTAAAAGATAAACATTTTTTTGGAAATATTTTGGAACAGGATATTGAATCATTATGGAACGGAGAAAAAGCCGAAGCCTTCAGAAAAGATATTGTTGAGGGTAAATATACTCATTGTGATACTGATTTTTGCAAATGGGTTTATAAACGATTTGAGGATACTTTTCGAATTCCCGATACTGACAATATTACAACGGTGCCATATCCTACCGTTGTTCAGTTTTCCTATGATTGTACGTGTGCCCAAAGATGCATTTTTTGCAGAGATGAACATTTGGGGCTTTCTAAAGAACAACAGGCTGAATGGGATTCAATAATTGATTCAAGATTAATTCCTCTTCTTCAAAATGCAAAACTGCTGATATTAAACGGCTCGGGCGAAATTTTTGACAGTGAACATACCAGAGCCTTACTTCATAAAATTATAAAAAAATATGAAAACTTAAAATTTGAATTATATACAAACGGCGTAAATCTTACACCTGAAAACATACAAAAATACGAATTGGAAAACAAAATAAAAATTGTTCATATATCTGTGAATGCAGCCACAAGAGAAACTTATAAGAAAGTTTTCAGAGCGGATAACTTTGACAGAGTTATGAAAAATCTGCAATATATTGCAAATTTAAAAAAGGAAGGAAAAATTCAGACAATTCATATTAATTTTATTATCAATTCATATAATTACCGAGATATGAAAAAAATTGTTCAAATTGCGGAACAACTTGATGTTATTGTGTCTTTTGCGGCAACAATACCTGTGGAAAAAGCAAGTTTTACTAAAAATGTGGAAGACTTTGCCGTTTTTAACCCGAAGCATTATTTGTATAATGACTTTGTCAAAAGACTGAAAGACCCGATATTTAACTCAAAATATTGTAATTTGGATTTTAATACCGATTTGAAGCCGGTTTCACAATGGCAGATTATTAAAAATTGTGCAAGGAGAATGAAAACAAGACTTTCCGAAGCATTAAAACAATCATAGAAGTTTTGTAAAAATTCTTTTATTCAGCCAGTGATAATTTATCCGTCTGAACCAGAGCCAGCGAGTTGCTGACGTTTATCCCGCCCCTAACCGACGGCGAATTGACAATTCTTCCGTTAATCTGCATTGTGCTTGAGCCGCCGCCGTCCAAATTCATTGCATAAACACAATCGAAACTTTTCATAATTTTGGCAAGTTCAAAAAGACCCGCACCGACAGAGTTTTGTTCTCTGCCGTCAATCGTAACCATTATAAAATAACCCTCTTTTGTATATCCGACGGCAGTTCTCGGGTTTTTTCCCGTAATGGGTTTAAATTTTTCTTCAACGTAATCTACAAAAACATTTCCGTCTTTTACGAGAAAAGGGCCGCCGCTGATGATGTGATTGACATCCTCCCAGTCGGGATTGGTCTTGACGTCAAGAAGAATCTCTTTGTTTTCTTTTCTTTTTAATATTTTTCTCTCTTTTTCAACCGATAAAAATTCATCGATTTTGCTTCTCGGAGCAGAAATGACATAGCCGTTTTTTTGAGGGACATTAAGAGGATTTTCGGACATTTCGATAATTTTACCGTCCTGAACGGCAATCTGAATACCGTATTTTGCCGTTTTCGGCGAAACCTTGCCCCAGTCCGCAGTATAAATAAGAACATCGGTACAAAGAGTTCTGGGCTGATTTATGTTGTTGACCTTGAGAGTGTTACCGAGATAACTCAGAGAAGCATTTAAACTTACTCTGTCCATTTTAAAGCCGTTATCGGTGATACCGAGAGCAACACGGTCATATATGGGGCCTGTCAGAAGTTTTTTATCAATCATCATAATACCGAGCGGTACGCCTGTTTGGGGTTTAAAGAAAGAGCCGTTTACCGCAGCCACGGCGTTGTTCTTCTGCGACATATTAACAACTGACGCTTTTTTCGCAAGTTTATCACCCGCCATAAGAGGCACAATTTTGATATCGGGATTGAGATAGGGGTTAAATTCAATAACGTTTATCCGAAGCGGTCTGTTGTTGAAATATTTTGTCATTCTTATATGAACAACACCGTCCTTAACGTTCTTTTTTAAAGTGCTTCCGTATCTTCTTGCAAGCGAAATCTGCCACAATTTTAACTGAACTTCTTTGACAGAAGCCCTGTAATTTTTATCGCTGCTGATTTGCAAATCACTGCCGTAAAAAGACTGCGAATGAACAACGGAAGAACTTGAAGTCCCCCAAAAGCATAAACTGTCCCCTAAAAAAATAACCGTGACAAAAAGAATTAATATTAATCGGACGGCTATTTTTTGGAAGATGATATTATCTTCTGAGGACAGCACGTTCATATTTTTCCTTTAAGAAAAGTTTTTTATAAACCTTCCTACTACAATTGTAACATATTTTGAAACCCTTTTCAAGTCTAAATCATACTTAAAATTAAAAAAATAATTAGTGTCAAAAATACCATTTCTATCGGGTTGATACAGGCAGATTTCAGACACGCAAAAAATCCATCAACTTTACAAAAATTAACACTTTTTAAGCGGGTAAAAACATTTGATTTTTGTTGTTTTTGGTGCAAATATAAGGGTATGATATACGAAAAAGGTGAACGAAAACCACAAATCTGGCTTAGCGGAGCGCATTTTATTAATGACGTTTATACGGGTGTGCTTAATCCGATTATGCCGTTTGTTGCGGAGCAAATCAGGATTTCAATGCCTGTTGCAACGATTATTTTGAGTTGTTCGCATATATTTGCATCGCTCCTGCAGCCGTTTTTTGGCTTTTTTGCTGACAAAATGAGAAAAAGGGCGCTGATTTTTTGGGGCTTGATTTTCACTTCTTGTTTTATTACGCTTGCGCCGTCTGCAAAAAGCGTGCTTCCGATGGTAATATTTATAATTCTCGGCAGTTTGGGTTCAAGTTTGCTTCACCCTCAGGCTTTGGGGCTTGTACCGAAATTTTCGGTTTCCAAAGTTGAAAAGAATATGGGAATTTTCATAGCCTCGGGGGCTTTGGGATTTTCTTTCGGGCCTTTGGTGTCGTCAGCCATTGCGCAATATCTCGGATTGGACAGAATGTTTGTAATGTCTGCGTTAGGTGTCTTTTGGGCAATGCTGATGTTTGCAATGGTTCCTAAATTTTCAAATATTCCCGCAGAACCCAAGACTTTTCATTTATTTCAGGCTTTCAGAGATATTTTATCAAACAGAAAATTAAACATTCTGAACATAATTGCGTTGTTAAAATCTTTAATGACGACGTCCTGTTCGATTTTGCTTCCTTTTTTATGGAAATCGATGGGATATTCAAAGGTTACAATCGGGGTTGCGTTGTTTGTCTTTTTGTTTTTGGGCGGAATTGCATCGTTAATCAGCCCGAAAATTGAGCAAAAAATCGGAACGGCAAATGTATTTTATCTTTCAATGATTACGACATGCCCGTTAATGCTGTTATTTATGCTTACCTACAAAACGATGCCGATGGTATCTTTTGTTATTTTCGGATTAATCGGATTTTTTACGATGTTTGCAATGCCCGTAACGATGAGTATGGCACAGAGGGTTTTGCCGCAGTATAAAAGCATTATCGGCGGTTTTATAAACGGATTTTCATGGGGTGTGGTTGCAATAGCAATGACTATTATCGGTTTTGTTGCGCAGGCAACAAGCATTGCGGCGGTTTTAACCATTATTTCTTTTATTCCCGCAATATTTTCCGTTCTGGTAAAAGAATTATTTAAAGAGGAAAAAGTTTGAGGCAAAGATGGCAACGATAGCAGAATCTAAATTTTTAAACTTCAAATCGGCAAAAAGTCCCGAAGGACACGACTGGTTTTATGTTCACAGGACAAACGATACGGACAAACACGACAGCGCCGTCGTCATTACGACATTGGTAAAAAAAGACGGAGAATACAATTTTTTGTTTTTAAAGACAAAACGTCCGCCTATTTATGCCGAAAATAAGGCTGAATACTGCCTTGAAAGTCCTGCGGGGCTGATTGGCGATATAAATATATCAGAAACACTTGAAGAATGTGCAAAAAAAGAGTTATTGGAAGAAACGGGTTTAAAAGCGGACAAAATTTATACGGAACTTTTAAACAGTTCAACATCGGCAGGGTTGTCTTCGGAAACACTTTCTTATGTCACGGCCGTTGTTGATGAATACAAGGTTATCGAACAGCCTGTTTCGGACGGCGGAATTATCGCCGAAAGATTTTTTGTTCCCGCAAAAGACATTAAGAGTTTTTTGCAGAAAATTGATTGCAAAAAATATTCGGTCGCTGCGGCAACCGTTTGCGGTATATTTTTTGCATTATCAAGAATTTAAACATAAAAAAAGTTCTGCCTTTTGAGCAGAACTTTAAAACCTTTTTGCAATTATTTATTTTGCCGTTGCGTAAAGCAATACGTTAACCGTCTTATCTGAATAAGGGCCGTGATAACCGAGCCAGAACTTATAACCTACGTTAAGACCGTTTAAGTAATTGATGATTTCGAAAGCATCTGTCGGTCTGTGGTGGATAGAAATTGCCAAATTCGGCTTATCCTTTAACAAAATAGTTTCAGAACCTTGCAAAGCCTGCATTTCAGCACCTTCAACATCAAGAGTGATGAAGTTAACAACAGGGATATTTTCCTTAACAACAAAGTCGTCAAGTTTAACAAGAGTAGCAGGGAGATACAAACCTTCGCTCTTTCTGAAAATAAGTGATGCATCTGTGTCATCTTGGAAATACAAATCCTTGTGGCAGTTTTTGTTCCAAAGTCCGTACGGATAAGTTTTAATATTTTTGAAGCCGCTTTCTGCAACTTCTTTTTCGATTTGTTCAATAATTCTGACGTTGGGGTCAAAACCAATGATTAAACCTTTTTCGCCAACTGTTTCGGCAACCTTGAAAGTCAATGTCAAATCCGTTGAAATACCGCCGTTAATCATAATGTCGCCCTTGTTCAGAGGAACATTCGGACAGTAGTTTTCGTGGAATTTGTCTATTGATTCCTCTTTCATCGGCGTACGGCTGTCATTATATGCAACCAATTCGTCAAAGACTTCTCTTGAATAATCGTCTGTTAAAAGACTTTTTGCGGCTTCTAACTGCGATTTGTATTTTTCAGCATAATTTTTCATGTTGTTCATGCCGACATAGCACAAGGCTATAAGCAATATGAGAACAAATATCCAAAACTTTTTTACAAATTTTTCATCCATAAATGTATCTTTCTAAATTTTATCCCTTATTAATTTTTACTATGTTTTTGATTATTTTGCAACTATTACAACAAATATAATACAAATTTGTTCATAAAAATTATCGTTTAATTAAATACCCGAACCTTTCATTCCGATACCCTTAAGTTTCTTTTCAAGCCGTCTGTACCAGTGAAGCCGTCTTATAAAGACATATCGGTAGCCTTTCAGATTACCCTGATGCAAATTATTTAACTGATTATCACAAAGTTCGGTAAAGTTCTTTTCAAGCATGTGGGTAAATTCATGTCTGTCAAAATTCTGAACATCATCTTTTGTAAGAACAAGAGGATTGCCCACTTCAACGATAACTTCGGGGGTTTCTTCACGCAAAAAGGCGAAAGCCACGGCAACGGGAACAAGATTAATTGCACCGTATTTTTGCGCAACTTTTTCCGCAATGTAGGACATACCCGTCTGAAATTCAAACGGTCTGTAATTCGGCGGTTTAATTATTCCCTGAGGAAATATCCAAAGACCGACTTTCGGGTGAGTACCCAAATCGTCAACCGCATATTTTAAAGACTTCATTGCTTCCTGAGGAGAGCGTTTGTTTACGGGAAAAGCACCCGCTCTTGAAAAAAGCGGAAATCTGTTCATTTCTTCAACCATCATTCTTGTGGTTACGTTGAAAACTCTGCGCATTAAGTTATAGCCGACAATTCCGTCCCACCAGTTTCCATGCGGTGCATAGAAAATTGTTGCAACATCTTTGTTTCTGTTTTCAAAAAGATGTTCATTTTTAACGAGCATTGAATGGAACTTATTTTGCAGCATATTATAGAAAAACAAATCGGCAATCTTCTGCCAGAAAGGAATATTTCTGGCGGGTCTGAACTTTTCGTCCCGATTTCTTAATTTTGTCGGAGGAACATTAGAATATAATGTTTCTGGACTATTCATAAAACTTCCTGCTTTCGTACTGACTTTTTTATTCTAGCACAAAAAATAATTTATTCGTTCAATTCTTTGACGGATATTGCAAGTATATTCGTTTCATTTTTAAACTGATTAAAAGCAAAATCAACCGCATTTTTACAGCAAACTGTTACCTTAAATGAAATTTTTGTCTGATTTTCCTCTGCACCCGCATCTTTTTTGGAAAATTCCTCAACCTCGGGGAAATTTTGCATAATTATATCCGAAACCTTTTGGAAGTCTTCGTCCGCTACAACAAGAGAAACCCTCAAAATTTTATTATTCTTGGTGTTTTTCGGAATACAATTTTTTTCAAAGATACGGATTAAAGTCAAAGTAGCGACCGATATCAAAGCACACAGGATAGCGAGGCTGTATTTTCCGCAGCCGCATGCCATACCGACACTTGCCGTTACCCAGAGAGCAGCAGCCGTTGTCAGCCCGAAAATACTTGTTCCGTGTCTTAAAACCGTACCGCCGCCGATAAAACCGATACCTGTTAAGATTTGAGCGGCTACTCTGGCAGGGTCGCCCATCGGATATATGCTTAATGCGTTTGAAAAACCGTAAATTGAGAGAATTGTAAACAGGCAGGAACCGATACAAACAAGTATGTTTGTTCTCAACCCCGCCGATTTATTCGTTATTTCACGTTCAAGACCTATTACAAAACCCAAAACGGCAGACAACAATACCCGAAAGATTATATCTCCGTCAAGAACTAAAAATATGGATTGAAAATCGGGCATATTATCTTACCTTACTTTTAGGGTCAACTATATCCCTTATTGTATCACCTATTACGTTAAATGCTAATACCGCAACAAAAATTAAAAAACCGGGCATCAAAAGCCATGGTCTTGAAGTTATATTTACAAATTCCTGTGCCTCTTTGAGCATGTTTCCCCAACTTGCATCGGGCTGCTGAATACCCAAACCCAGAAAACTCAGTCCCGATTCAGACAAAATATAAGACGGTATGCTTAAGGTCATTGCAACGATTACGTAACTCATAGTCTGAGGAAGAATGTGTTTAACGATAATTCTGAGTTTAGATGCACCCAAAGCCTCGGCAGCGGTTACAAAATCCTGTTCTTTTAAGGACAAAACCATACCTCTTATTACTCTTGCAAAACCCGCCCAGCCTATAAAGGCAAGAATGGCAACAATCAAAGAAAAACGCTGGATACTCGTCATGCCCGCAGGCAGTATTGAGGCAAGAATTATCAAAAGGTAAAAACTCGGTATGCTCATTATGGCTTCTGCAATTCTCATCATCGCAAAATCAACCTTTCCGCCCAAATACCCCGAAATTCCGCCGTATAACAAACCTATCGGGAAACAGATAAACAATGCCAGAAAACCGACAGTTAAAGATATCTGTCCGCCGAAAAGCAGTCTTGAAAAATTATCACGGCCGTTGATATCCGTTCCGAGAATGTGCAGTTTTCCGCCGTCTTCAACACTTATAAAATGTCTGTCAAAGGGAATTCTTCCGAAAATCTTGTACTGATAACCCTTTGAAAAATATTTAACCGCATATTTTTTCGTTCTGTCCTCGGTGTATTTTATTTTGAAGGTTTTTTCGTCAAAAGAGCGGATATAATTGTAAGTGTAAGGTTTTGACAGTTTGCCGAACTCGTTTATGATGTAAATTTTTGAAGGCGGAGCATAGGCAGCCTGCCTGTCTGCATAGTCCGATGAATAAGGCGCAATAAATACCGCACAAAAAACCGCAAGATAAAGCCCGACAAGCACCCAAAATGCCGCAGCGGCAAATTTATCTTTCATCATCTGTTTAAAAATACCGTTTTTCGAAATCTGCATATCAAAGCGCCTCAACTCTCGGGTCAACTATTTTAAGCAGAATATCGGCAAGCAAATTTCCCGCAACAAGCATTACCGTACCAATCATCAAAGATGCCATAACAAGATTTATGTCCGACTTTAAAACCGCTTCGAGAATTAATCTGCCAAGTCCGGGGTACTGAAAAACAAATTCCGTCAGAGCGGCACCGCTCAACAAAGACGCAAATTCAAAACCTAGCAGTGTAACAAGCGGGTTTATCGCATTTCTTAAAGCATGTTTAAAAATGACTTTCGTTTCGCTCAAACCCTTTGCCCTTGCGTACTTAACGTAATCGCTTTCCATTACGTCAAGCAGATTACTTCTCATTTGCCTTTGAAGCCCCGAGAGAGAAATTGTAAAAAGGACGAGAGTCGGTAAAACGAGATGTTTTGCAATATCGATAAATTTTCCGAAAGCGGTTAAAGATGCGTGATTGTAACTTGTTAAACCGCCTGTAGGGAACCAGCCCGATTTTACGGCAAATATCAGCATTAAAAGCGCAAAGAAAAAGGACGGTATAGCCATACCGATACTTGATAAAACGGTTAACATTCTGTCCAGCGGTTTTCCTTTGTTTAGTGCCGCAACGATACCCAGAGGAATACCCGCCAGCCACGTGAAAAAAATTACCGTAATTGTTAAAAGCAGGGTGTTTGGTATTCTCTCTTTGAGTTTGTCAGAAACCTTTTCTCCCGTAGTGCAGATACCCATATCACCTTTTACAAAATTTCCGAGCCAAAGACCGTATTGAACAAGAACGGGTTTATCAAGACCGAGTCTGATTTTTTCGGCTTCAAGAGTCTGTTTTGAAATCGACGGATTTAATCTTAACTCGCCAAGCGGGTCAACGGGTGATGCTTTTATGAGCATAAAACCCATTATTGATACAATAAAAAGCAACGGTATCGTCTGCAAAAATCTTTTTACTATATAAATTAACAATTGCATAACTTACCTTAAACTTTCCATAAATTTTTCCGCATGGGGATAACACCAGTCAGCCTTGTCATGAGAACCGTTTTCTTCAAGAATTAACTTTGCGTTCGGATTTTTTTCCGCAAGAGATAAAGCCTGTTCGTAAAAAATTTTTTCATCATTTTTTGCATGCATAATCAAAATCGGACACTTAACCTCTTTAATTGTTTCATCGTTTGCAAATTTCTGAACAAAATCGGCAGATTCTATAAGCCATTTTATAAATCTTTTCAGAACCAAAATTTTGAAAAGTTTTATGTATCTCGAAAATATCGAAAGTGCAGCCTGTCTGATGTTTTCAATCGGACTTTCGAGAATAAGGGCTTTTACATTATATTTTAAAGCAGTTTGAATTGCGGGGGAAGAACCCAGAGAGCGACCCCAGAGGATAATATTTTCGGGTTTAAAGCCCTGTTCCAATAAATACTGCATTGCAGTTTCCGCATCAATATATATGCCTTCTTCAGACGGTCTTCCCGCACTTTTTAAATGACCTCTGTACGACAAAAACAACGCACCGACACCGAGTTTTTTCAGAAACAAAAACGTATCCTGCCATTTTGTAATGTTTTCTGATTGCCCGTGAAAGAACAGAACAACGGTATTGCTGTCTTTTGGCGGAAGATATCCCGCATGAAGTTTAACCAAATCTTTTGTAAACAGCCTGACGGGCTTATAAACCTCTTTCAGTTCTTTTTTCATCCTCGCAACTTTATAAACTCTCGGCGAAAAAAACAAAAAATTTTCGGCTTTTTTTGTTAAATAAAGTCCGACTTTATTGTTCTTCGGAAGCAAATGATGCCATATAAGCACAAAAAACTTGCACATGACAAACAAATACCAGATAAACATATAAAAAAACTTACGCATACGGACTTTCCCATAACTATTATAATTTTTTTTTGTTTTTCCGTCCTGTTATTAAGAAACATTAAGCGCCCGCAAAAATTTTTTGACTTTGACAAAAAATTCCTTAAACAGAAATTGTCGGTATTTTTATGAAACAAGGAGAAAAGAATGGATTTTTTGAACGGGATTAATTTGTATGCCCTGCAAAGCGGTCAGGTGCAAAAGACTCTGAAAAAAACTTTATGCGGTGATGAAGAAATCACCGAAAAAACGGAAGCAAAAGCAAAACAGACGACAGAAATGTCCTCAAAAGAAATTTTTGATTTTATGGCAAATCAGGCTTCAATGCTTAAAATTGACGTAAAAAAGACGGTGGAAATCAAAAAACTTACAAATACCGTCAGCACGGAAGAATATCAGCGTATCGGAAATATTATGAAAGATTTTGAAAACAGCATGGAACAGGGCTTGCAAATGCTCGACAGTGATTTTTCAAATTTGAATTTATCAGAAAACGCAAAAATGAAAATTGCCCTTAAATCAATAGATAAACTCACATAAAAACCGACTATTAATTGAATATTTTTTATCCGCATATTGCCTATGCGGTTTTTTTTGTTGTATAATTTTTTCGTGAAGAAAAAGTAAACATTAACGGAACAAAATCGTGGGATACAAATTATTAGACAAAAAATTATTATGTCCGAATCAATATGAATATACTATTGAAGCGCCTTATGTAACAAGAAATGCAAAGGCTGGACAGTTTGTTATTTTAAGAGTGGAAGAAAACGGAGAACGTTTTCCGCTGACAATAGCAGATGTTGATAAAGAAAACGGAAAACTGACAATTGTATTTATGGCTGTGGGTTATTCAACAACAAAACTCGCACAGATTGAAGTCGGAGAAGAAATTTTAGATGTAACAGGGCCTCTCGGACAGCCCACACACGTTGAAAAATACGGCACGGTAGTTTGTATCGCAGGCGGTTACGGTGCCGCACCCTGCTACTTAATTGCAAAAGCCTTTAAAGATGCGGGAAATAAAGTTTATATGATTTCAGGCGCCAGAACAAAGGATTTGATTTTCTGGCAGGATAAAATGAAAAACGCTTCTACGGAATTGTTTATAACCACCGATGACGGTTCTCTCGGCATAAAAGGTTTCGGAACACAGGTTCTGAAAGACCTTATGGAAAAAGAAAAAATCGATTACGTTATTGCCGTAGGACCTATGCCGATGATGAAAGCCGTTGCCGAACTCACAAGAGGAACGGGCATAAAAACCGAGGCAAGCATGAATCCGATTATGGTTGACGGTACGGGCATGTGCGGTGCCTGCAGACTAACCGTCGGCGGAAAGGTTAAATTTGCCTGCGTTGACGGCCCCGATTTTGATGCTCACCAGATTGATTTTGACGAAGTTATCAACAGAAGCAAAATTTATAAAGAAGAAGAACGCAGAAGACACGAAAATTGTAACTTATTAAAACAAGGATAATAAAAAATGATTACTACAACAGGACAGGTTGAAAAAAGAAAAGACAGAAGGGGCGGTATTCCGGCATGCCCTATAATGAGTATTGCACAACCAAGTGAAGTGTTATGTATCCAAGATGCTTGTGCCTGGTATTCAAAAAATTACAAAATGTGTGCCGTATTTCTCGTAGGTCATAACGCCGCTTTGGATATCAAAGCAAAACAAATTGCCCGCAAGTAATTTTTAAATTTTTATTCTTCCGTAATCCGTTAACAGTTTTTTGACGTCATTTACGGGTATTGCAAAGCCGATACCTATATTTGAACGATTGTTGTCGGGGTTATAAATTGACTGGCTTATTCCGATAACTTCTCCCTCCGCATTTACGATAGGCCCGCCCGAACTTCCGGGGTTTATTGCGGCATCTGTCTGAATTTTGTTTTTTTCATAATCAATTCGTGAAATTATTCCCGTGGTAAGTGTTCCGCTGAAACCGAAAGGATTGCCTATTGCAAGCACCTTTTGCCCCACTTTTAAAACGGACGAATCGCCGAGTTTTATTACGGGAAGTTGTTTTTTTGCGGAAATTTTTATCAGCATTAAATCGCTTTTATTTTTCGGTTTATAAAGGATTGAACCTTTGTAAACCTCGCCCTTTGAGGTTTTAACTTCTATGGTTGATTTTTCGTCAATAACGTGGGCGCTTGTTAAAATTTCACCGTTTTTGCCGACGACGATACCCGTTCCCGTTGAAACCTCGTTGCCCGAAATCGCCTCTATAAAAACAATAGACGGGTTGACTTTTTCATATACCGCCACGTTAATTGCCTCGTCCTGAGAATAACTCAACGCCTCTGCACTTCCAAAACCCAGCAGAAACGACACTATTACCGATATAATCAATTTTTTCATAACCTGCCTGTCCTCTCACTTACATTGTTATTTTAAAATTTTTCAAAATATGATTTATCCGCCTGTGAGAAAATATTTTTTTACTGTTAATTTATCTTTAAAATTTCAATATACAAACTGACACAAACGAGAAATAGGTTTATAATTAAAAAAGGTTACAGGTTTAAAATAAGGAGTAAAAATGGGTTACTGTATTATAAATTGTACAACGGCAAGCAAAATCAATGCGGTTGAGATATCGGAATATCTGATAGAAAACAAACTTGCAGCCTGTGTAAATATCGTTCCCGGGGTGATTTCCGTATATAAGTGGGAAGGTAAAACCGTTGAAGGACAAGAGTTTTTAATGATTATCAAAACAAAAGAAAGCCTGTTCAAGAAAGTTGAAAAAGCCATTATTGAAAGACATGAGTATTCTCTGCCCGAAATTGTTGCCACACCCATTAAAAAAGGAAACAAAGATTATCTTAAATGGCTGAAATCAGAGACCGTGTAAACAAAAAAGCGTTTATAAATTTTCTTGAAAACCTTGGTATTGAAGTGCATTTTGATACCAAAGCGAGAGGCAATTCGGGGTTTTGCACGGGAAAACGAATTGATATTTCAAAAAATCTGCCCGAGGAACAGGTGATTGACGTTTTGCTGCATGAATTTGCACATTATGTTCATTTTAAACTCGAACCCGATATTGTTAAAACAGACGGAACTCTTGAAAAATTGTTTGATACAAATGATGTTCGGACAATCGAAAACGAATTGTTCCAAATTACCCAGATTGTTTTTGACAGTATTCAACTCAGAAAAATCGAAAAACTGAAATCTTCAATCAGTGACAAGATTGCAGAACAGAGAGAGGAAATAAAAAAATATTACCCTGATTTTCAGGCAGGAAAAACTTTTAAAGAGTTTGAAAAATTTATAAAACACTCTAATGCAAAATATCTGCTGAAATATGACTGCGTAATCATCAGAGGCGGCTGGTTTTCGCATAACGTAACAATCAGCATAAAATCATTAGATGACGACTTTCCGTCAATGCCGAAAGCCTTTTCCGCTTATATCAAAATGAAGTCTTATGAAAGAAAAAGAAACAGGCTGACAGCAAGAAAATCAAAGTTTGTACGGTATCTGAAAAAGCCGACCGAACTTTTTGCGAGATTTTTTCAGTTCTGCTGTTCGGATATCGAAGCCGCCGAAAATCTGGCACCAACCGCTTTTAAGAGATTTCAGCAGTTAAAAAATGACGGATATTATCCTTATCTCAACGATTTTGAAAATGAATGTCTTGTTTCAGACGGAACTAATGCTTAATTTCTTTTATAAGATGGGCTTTTACGGCAAAATTATGCAGGTTGTCGGGTATAGAAAAATATGCGGCAGTAATTGTCAGCAAAACGAGAATTATGGTTGCTATACTTGCCGTAACGTACATCTCGGAAACACATGCAGGATTCTCCAACCTTATTTGTCTGACTATTTTTTTCGATAAATCTTTTTGGAGAATTTGCCTGTTTTTTTCAAGACTTTCTTTTAATTTTTCCTCAAAATAAAGCATTTCATCGAGTTCTTTTCTTTTTTCGGGATTTAAAGCGACATATCCGTTAAAAAAAAGATATTCCTCGTTTGAAAGTTCGTTATCGATATATGCGGAAAGATTTTCGTTAAAAAAAGAGTCCTTATCAGATATAAATTTTTCCTGTTTGATATTTTCAAAAGAATTTTTAATTTTTTGAGAGATATTTTTAAGGTTGATATATTTTTCAAAGCAGGAAGAACAGACAGACAAATGTTTTTCAATTTCTATAATCTGTTCACTGCTTATTTTTCCCTCTATGTAAGCGGGAAGCATTTTTAAAAATTTATCACAATCGGATTTTGCCATAAAAACTCCTTAATTATTGTCAAAGTAGGGCTCAAGACAGGTTTTCATTTTGTGTCTTGCCCTGTTGATACGTGATTTTACCGTTCCGACTTCAATTCCCGTCGCTTTTGAGATTTCCTCATAACTCAAACCGCCGAGTTCTCTCAAAACCATTACAAGCCTGAAATTATCGGGAAGTTTTGAGATTGTTTCTTTGATAATATCTTCGACCTCTAAATGCAGAGTATATTCATCGGGGCAAAGGCAGTTATCGCAAATCTGCATGACTTTTCCGTCCTCGTCTTCTTCGTCTGTTGATAGACATTGCGGGTGTTTGTGTTTTTTTCTGAGTTCATCGTAAAAAAGGTTGGAAATAATTCGGTTCAGCCACCCTCTGAATGTTTTGGGATTTTTTAACGATGAAAGTCCTCTGCACATACGCAAAAGGGCTTCCTGTGTCAAATCGTACAAATCATCACAATCGGGGCATAGGTAATAAAAAGTCATGTAAATCTTGTCCTGTTCCCTTTTAACAAGTTCCTCCATCGCTTTGAAGTCGTTTTTTTGTATTAACTTTATCAGTTCTTCAATTTTAAGTTTTTTATAATTTTTAAAATTAAGCATTTTGATATCCTTACAAAATCAAAATAATCTTAAAAACAGACAAATCCCTCGCCTTCTTAAACACAACAACCGAATGAAAGAATTTTTTAAAAAATTGTAATTGATTTTATTTCATATATTTTAAAGATTAAACGATACTTAATAAGTTGCCTTTGGTCTGAGTATGTTGTCATTGCAGGCAAAGTCATAATATTGATGCCGTCTGTCATTCTGAGCCCGATTGGGCGAAGAATCCAGCCGGTTTTCATTTTACTTTACAACACATATCTGCCGGATTCCTCGGCATTTAGCCTCGGAATGACAATTTAAAGTAATCCGTCCTTCTAAACTTGCTCCGACAAAATCAATTTAAAAAACATTAAAAATTTTGTTAATTTTTGTAAAAATTATTTTTTCAGACCCGCAAAAAATTTCTTTATAAGACTTTAAACACATGCGTTTGATGAAAGGGGTAACCATGGAAATTAATTTAAGTTCGGTAAATAAACTTACGTTTAACAAACCGGAAGCGAAAACAACAGAAAAAACCGAAACTGCGGCACAGCAGCATAATCAGAATTATAACCAGACCTCGTTAGATAAAATGGCTGCATACAATCGTTCAATGGTAAAACAAACCAATTTTGGCGGTTGGAAACCCGAAACAAAGGAAAATGCGGAAATCATAAAACAGATGGTTGAAGTTATAAAATCGCCTGATATCAACAGAATTGCGGTATCAGGACACCAATCACCCGACGGTGACAGTATCGGCTCATGCTTTGCATGTGCATCATTACTGCATCAGGCAACGGGAAAAGAAGTTGATTGTTTCATCTTCGGTAATTTACCGAAGAGATACGAATATCTCAGAGAAGGTTTAGAAGGTGTAAGAGTTGTCGAAACTTTCGGCAACGGTGATGCAAAATATGCCGACAAAATGGCTGAAAGACACGGCAAATACGATTTAGCCGTATCAGTTGACGCATCACAGACAAAAATGCTTGCACAGGACTACTACGAAGGTGTTTACCAGAGAGCAGACCACAAATTGAAAATTGACCACCATCCGATAATGGAAGAAGAAGTTGACGGCAAAAAGGTTATAACAAACAACTTTGGTGATATCAACCTCGTTGATTCTACCTGCGGTGCTGCAACCCAATTATTAATGCAATTTGCGGAACCTTTGGAAATTGACCCGAAAACATTATCAAAAACCTTTAACAACGGTGTCTTCACAGGTCTTTTAACAGATACCGGCGGACTTAAATTCTCACAAAACGTTTTACCGTTCACCGATGCGGCTTTACTCATTGAAAACGGTGTAAACAACAGAGAAATGCAAAATAACGCACTCGGAAATACTCCTCAATGCGTACTTAAAGTTCAGAACCTTGCAAATCAAAAAATTCAGTATTCAGATGACGGCAAAGTTGCTTTCATGATTGAAGACAAAGAAATTGCAGCGGCTAAAAAAGAAGCAAAAGCAGAAGGCTACTTCCAGGAAGCAAAAGATGCAATTAAAGGTGTTGCAGGTGCAATGCCCGAAATTCAGGGTGTTGAAGTCGGCTTTAAAGTAAGTCCTTTCCAGGGCAAAGCAAGCATCAGCATCAGAAGTTTGCACGCAGATATCAGCCAATTAGCACAAAGACATGGCGGCGGCGGTCACGAAAACGCAGCAGCATTCTCGGTTGAACTGAACGGCAGACCTATTGAAGAAGCAGTTCAGGAAGTCGTTAAAGAAGTTCAGGCTGAAATCGAACAACAAGGTTACTAATTATAAAATTTTCATCAAACACTTGTAAGGGGAAGTTAAAAAACTTCCCTTTTATATTAAATGAACTTTTATTTATGTAAATCGTTATATATAATGATAGTAAAAAGGAGAAATCGGCATGCTTAAAAAAATGTTTCTTGCAATTTGTTTATTGACTGTTTTTTCATCACAAAATGTTTTTGCAGACCAGAATTATACACTCGGCAGAAACCCGAACAGTGTTATAAGTAATCCCTCTAACACAACAACCACAACAACAAACGGTTTTTGCGACGCTTTTCGTCAGGGCTTTATGACAACAGGCGGAAATATTGGTCTTACAGGAAGTACAATGGGAGTTTCGACAAGAAGTCCGAGAATAAGCATCGGTAATACCATGCTTCATTCTTTTGACCCTTATATGCTTGAAATTGACGGCACAAAATACATGCTTATAAAAGATAACAATGACGGCGTTTTTAATCAGAACGATATTTTAGGTTACAATGACTCAAAAAAGAATTTGTTTGCATCGTTGAAACCGCTTGATGCAAACAATGACAATAAGTTAACAGGTGAAGAACTTGCAAATGCAAATGTCAGACTCGTCAAAATCGGCGCAGACGGAAAACTTATGTATTTTGACAAATCCTCCGATTACAAGGTAGATAATATCAAATTCATATCAATTAAAGGACTCAGAAAATCATGGAAAAATGACGGCTCGACAGGTAATTTCGGATTATTTGATGCCGTTGTTTATAACGCAGATAAATCTTCAAAAATCGTTACGGGTATTGTAACGTTTGAAACAGCGGAAGAATTACAAAGATACTTCTAATCAACTTTTATAACATCATAAGGGCGGACAAAACTGTCCGCCCCTTTTTTTCGGCAAAATTTCAAAATACAGTTTTAATAGGATAATATATTTTAAAATCAAGTTTAAAATGGTGAAAAAAGGAGGCTGTTATGGCAGAAAATATACAAAAAGTTCTTCCCGAAGAATTAAAAAAATTCAACTGGGGTGCATTCTTCCTCACTTGGATTTGGGGACTCGGGAATAAATCTTATATCGCATTATGGGCATTATTATCGGGCATTGTAAGCGCAATCCCCGTTATCGGCTTTGCCGCAATAGGTTTTAATATCTGGCTCGGCTTAAAGGGTAACGAATACGCATGGCATAACAAGGATTGGGAAAGCGTTGAACAATTCAATGAAACTCAAAAGAAATGGGTAATCGCAGGCGCTATCGTCTGGGTCGTCTTATTTGTTTTAGGCATGTTAGCAGGTATGATGGCTGGAGTAGCAGGCAGATAAAAAACTGTTTACAAAAAACAAAAAGGGAGGATTTTTCCTCCTTTTTTATTGTTTATAAAGCAGTACCACGCAATCCGTTCTTACGGCGAGTTTTTCACCGACCGCATCTACACCTTCCGAGGTTTTTGCCTTTACCGAAATTTTATCAGCATCAATCTTTAAAATTTTTGCGAGATTGTTTTTTATGTTATCAATATGCGGTCTTAATTTCGGGGCTTCCGCATGGACATTTGTATCAAGATTGTTAATTTCCCAGCCTTTTGAGCGGATTATCGAAATTGTTTCTTCAAGCAGTTTAGCGCTGTCGGCATTTTTGTATTTAGGGTCATTATCGGGAAAATGTGCGCCGATATCGTCTAACCCCAAAGCACCAAACAGGGCATCTATAATGGCATGGATAAGTACATCGCCGTCCGAATGAGCCTTAAAGCCTTTTTCATAAGGGATTTTTACCCCGCCCAAAATAAAATCACGATTTTCCACCAAAACGTGCAGGTCTGTGCCGTAACCTATTCTGTATTCCCTCATTTTAATTTACCCCGTAAATAAATTTATCTACCGCTTTAACGACACCGTCATTTTCGATTGTATCCGTAATGTAGTCAGCATAACTTTTAAGCGTATCTGTTGCATTGCCCATAGCAACACCGACACCGGCACAAGTTAAAAGTTCGATATCATTATTCTGATCGCCGCAGGACATTATTTCTTCTTTTTTAATACCGTACATATCCGCAACATAGTGAACGGCAGTTCCCTTTGATATCCCCGCCGCACATATTTCGCAAAAATACGGTGTTGACATTGCGGTATAAACCTTATCGCCGTATCTTTGTTTTACTTCCGCCGTTAAGTCTTCGATTAATTTTGTATCATCGTCAATTACAAGTATTTTATTCAGGGTTTTAAAATCATTTTTTGAAATATCGGGAATAATTCTGTACGGAATTAACTGCTTATCCGAGTAATTCTGAACATATTTTGTTTCCTTTTCCGCATAAAGTTCATCATTTATGTAGATATTTGGATAAATATCTTTTTTTCTCAAAAAGTCCAGAATATCGAGTGAAAGGTCACGGTCGAGCCCTTTTTCAAATATCATTTCTCCCGTTTTGCAATCATGAATAGTCGCTCCCTGATAACAGATAACGGGTGTATCGACCTCGAGCGGTGCAATAACCTGATTTGCGGAATAAAAAGTTCTGCCCGTTGCTATTACAAATTTTATCCCGTCTTTTTTGATTTTTTTGATACAGTTCAGAAGATTTTCCGTAAAAGTCTGACCGTTGTAAATTGTTCCGTCAATATCACATACAAGCATTTTTATCATAATTTGTAAGCCCTCATTAGTGCGCAAATGGTTTTGGCATCAAAAATTTCGCCGTTTTTAACCATTTCAAAAACTTTTTCTTTGGGAATTTCAAGATATTCAACAAATTCACCGTCATCGGGGTGAGGTTTTCCCGCAGTTAAATCCGTTGCAAAAAACAGATATATTTTCTCCGAACAAATTGCAGGTGTTGAAAAGATAAAACCTAACGGTTTCCACGTTTTTGCATGATAACCCGTTTCTTCCTCAAGTTCTCTTTTTGCCGCCGATAATAAATCTTCATTGCCGTGGTCGAGTTTTCCGGCAGGAAGTTCGAGCATAATCTGTCCCGCACCGTATCGAAACTGTCTGACAAAAAGAATTTTTCCGTCATGTTCTGCGGCAATTGTAACCCCGCCGCCGTGGATAATAACATCTCTGCCCTGTATTTCTCCGTTTGCGACTTTTGCCCTGTCGCTGTGTATTTCAAAGACTTTGCTTGAAAAAACCGTTTTGCTTTCGATTGTTTGTTCTTCGATTATCATTTTTTCCCCGATAAATTATTTTCTTATTGTTAAGCGTTCAAGCCATCTGACAAAACGAACGATTTTGTGTTCGGTGTCTTTTGTGACGGAATCAACCAGAATGGTGGTAATTTTTGCATTTTTTCCGCATAAAATATCCGTAAGCGGTCTGTCTCCGATTAAAACCGCATCATCTGTTGTTTTTCCTATTCTTGTTAAGTATTCCCTTAAAACTTTTGTACTTGGTTTTTTTGCATGAGAAATGACCGCAAAATCACTTTTTGCACGTACTTTTTTTATATAATCGCTGTTTGAATTGTTGCTTAAAATTGCTATCGTAAAATCTTTCTTCAATTTTTGTAAAAGTTCTTTTGTTTTTGGCAGGTATTCGCCCGATTTTGACGGCATAACAGTTGAGTCAAGGTCGAACAGCAGAACCTTTTTTCCCTGTTCTTTAAGAGCCTGAAAGTCTATATCTTCAAGTTTTTCCACATTATAATCGGGTTTTATGAACATCTTTCGTTTTTTATCCCCACGGTTCTTACAAGTGCATATTTTTTGTTTTCGGGTACACGTTCAAACTGTATTAAAGACGTGTAATTTGTGTTTGAAAAATCGACTTCCTCTTTTGTTTCATAGTCGATAATTTTAAGTGCTTTTGTCGTAAAAATTTCATCGGGCGTGATGATTTCTATTTCATCGCCCTTATAAAACTTATTCTTCGTCAAAACTTTTATCATGCCGTTTTCTTCGCCGATAAACATACATAGAAAATCGGCGCCCGCAAGCCCTTTTGAAATGTCGTAACTGTAACCGCTGCTGTCGGGTTTTGCAACGTAAAAGCCCGTTGTATAACCTCTGTTACCGATTTTTGCAAGTTGTTCAAGGTTAAACTTTTCACTTTGCGAGCCTGTTTCAAAATATTCATCTATTGCATGGCGATAGGTTTTTGCCGCCGCCGCAACGTAATAAAGGCTTTTTGTTCTGCCCTCAATTTTTAGGGAATCCACACCCGCATCAATTAATTGGGGTATGTAATTTATTAGCGCCAAATCTTTCGGACTTAAAATGTGCGTGCCTCTGTCATTTTGTTCAATTTCAAAATATTCGTTCGGTCTTGTTTCTTCAAGCAGTTTGTAACTCCATCTGCAAGGCTGTGCGCAACCGCCTTTGTTTGCCTTTCTTTCGCCGTTTGTCATATAGTCACTCAAAAGACATCTGCCCGAAAAAGAAACGCATTGTGAGCCGTGAACAAAAACTTCAAGTTCCATATCGGGTACATCATTTTTTATTTGGGCAATCTCGGGAATAGAAAGTTCTCTTGCAAGAACGACTCTTTTTGCGCCAAAATCACGCCAGAATTTTACGGCTTCGGAATTTAAAGTGTTTGCCTGAGTGCTTATGTGAAGATCAATATCGGGCAGATATTTTTTAACCGTTGCCAAAACCCCTACATCTGAAATCAAAATGCCGTCAGGGTTTGCATCTTTTATAATATCAATTTTTGAAACGAGTTTTTCGATATCTTCATTAAAAGAATAGATATTTAACGTTAAATATGCCTTTGCACCCAGAGAATGAACCAAATCAACACAAGTTTTCATATTTTCGTCGGTAATAAGTTCACCTTTTCTCAAAGCACGCAGGCTGAAATCAACCGTGCCGAAATAAACGGCATCGGCACCGTATCGTATAGCATATTCACATTTTTCCAGACTTCCGCCCGGTAAAAGCAGTTCGGGTTTTTTCATAAAATCATTATAATAGAAACATTTTCCGCATACAAATAAAAAGGAATTATATGTGGAAAAATCCGAAAAATTCCTGTTTGTATATAATTCCTTTTATTAAATTATTTTGTATAAAAAAATATTCTCATCAATTTTCAATTCATTCTTTAAAAGTTTTTTATCCAAACAATCATAAGAAAAACATTCTGTTATATCTGAAAACCAATCTGTAATTTTATCTTTGGGCAGTTTTTTTGTATAAAAAAACAATTCTTTTTCGTTCGATAATTTAGTTTTCATTCCTTTGTTTTTACAGTTTTTACACTTTTTGAAAAGATTTTCAATTTTATAATAGTACAACATCTTCGTTAAGTTATATAAAAAGTAATTATCT
>JAILHI010000081.1 GCA_024695865.1 Candidatus Gastranaerophilales bacterium | reverse complement strand
AGCAATAGCTAAAAACGTTTCTGACGGATATGTATATTTTTCTCTCGCACAATGTTACAGAGCATGTGATTTAAACGATCGTGCAACCGAATATTATGAAAAAGCTATCAATATCTCACCGGATAAAATTCAGTACAGCAAAGAGTTTGCAGAGTTTATTTCGGAATCAAACAAATCTGTTGAACAGCCGGCAGGCGACGGCACTATAAAAGAAATATCACTCTCAATGGATAATGCTCAGGCTGCTGATGCGGCGAATGACAGACAATACAAAGAATTAGTTTTGTCAGGTGATGCTAACTATAAAAGCAAAAATTACGACGAATCTGTTAAAAATTACAGAGAAGCATTGAAGCTTAAACCTGCTGATGAAGAAACACTCTTGAAACTCGGTAATATATACAAAATTAAAGATGATAACAAAACAGCACTAAGTTATTATAAAAAATCAATAGTTGTAAATCCGAATTATTCTGACGGCTGGTTTAATTTAGGGCTTGTATATGCTGCTGAAAAGAATAATAACAAGGCTAAAGAATGTTTCCACAGAGTAATTGCGCTTAATCCGAATTACGGATATGCATACTATGCACTCGGTATCGCCTACGAACAGGACGGCAATAAAGGAGAAGCGTTAAATAATTATAAAATATATTTGACACACAACCCTGATGAATCGACAAAGCAGACAGTAGAACAAAAAATAAAAGAGCTTGAACAAAAATAATACGTCACCCTGAACTTGTTTCAGGGTCTTATGAACAGATTCTGAAACAAGTTCAGAATGACATTGTAAAGGATAATTGCAATGAAAATTTTTAAAATTTTAGTTTTGTTTCTGGTTGTGTTATTTTTTAGCGGATGTGCCAACAAAAAGGCAGGTATATTATTTAACAAACATCCGCTAACCGAACAAACAATATATGACTATACTGATATTTTAGATGTCGGGAAACGTATATATTATGTTATTGTCATGCCAAAAAAAGTTGAATCCAGATATATTGATATTCAGGTAATTAAAAAAGATAATGACTACGGGAAATACGGATATAACCTTATTTGGACACGTACAGTCCGTTTGAAAGACGAAGAAGTTAATTATTTTACGGATTATTTTGTGTTAAATCAAAAAGGTTATTACATCATGAAAGTATATTCAAAGGATAATCCGCATAACGCACTTGTATTTGCAGAGTTTTATGTGCAATAAAAAACGAGGCTTAAGCCTCGTTTTTTACAATATACCTTTTCTTTCTTTTCGTTTTCGAATTTCGTTATTGTCCGCAGTAATCGCTGAATCCGCAAGTGAAAAATCATCAGGATTTTCGATATCTTCAACATCAGCCGAATCTTTTGGCAAACCGTTTTCAGGGATTTCTGATTCGGGCGGATTTTCCGTTTCAGGATTTTCTTCCGTTCCCGCCTCTTCTTCACTCTCAACATTTCCGACCTGTTCATCGACAGGAATATTAAGCTGATTTAATGCCTCAATTCCTGTAGCGCCTCCTACAACATCGTAGGTTACGTCGTCAGGAATGTTGCCGTATGCTTCTATATCTGCTGCCCAAGCCAAAATTTCAGGCGGTACTTCTGCACCCTCTGCTTGTTTTTGCCTGATTTCCGATGGCCTGAGTTTTTTCCATTCTTCAATTTTACTAATGTCGTTAAGTTTTGCTCCGTTTACTGCATCTACCATTTTTTTCTCCTTTTTGTAAGATATTTAATTTATCGGAATTTTGGACAATAAACTTTAGCAAATATAAAGTTTTGTAACGAAAATTTATATATTTTGTATATAAAAAGTCAATAATTTTTTGCAAAAATTTTTTATATAAATACGAGAGATAAAGAAGAAGAGAAGAGGTCAAAAATGGCTACTACATTGTTGTTTTCAAAAACAGTAACACAAACATACAAAGAAACATCGGACGCAATAAATGATGTTGATTTACAGAATAAACACGTAATAAGAAAATCGCTTGTGGATATAATGAGGCAATCGTTCTTTCATGGAGCAAGCCGATTTGGGACAAATTTTATAGCATAATCGTTGGAAAATCAATTAGGAAAAGAATAGGACAAGAATTTAGGATAGGATAAAAGGATAAAGGATAAAATACGAGCCGCAAAAAGCGGCTCTTTTATTTTGTATTATGAGATTCTTCGGCTTTCGTCATTCTGAGCGTGAGCGAAGAATCTCATTAAAGCCTCAGAATGACTTATCAGAAATTATTAAGAACATCCTGAGTTTCTTTCTTATTCTGTTCATCTGCCGAGAAAAATTTTTTCAGGGTTTTCTCTTGTCTTAAATTTTGGTCAGCTTGACTGTTAAGATTTGAAAAATCAACATTAAAGTATGCCCAGCAACCAATTGCAGCAACTAATAGAATAATAATCCATTTCATAATTCGCAACCTTTCTTTTTACAAAATGCATATTAACATGTTATTTTGTCTAAGAAATCCGATTAACATATGATTTGTTTTTTGACGCGTGTTCGCCTCTCGGAGTGCTTCGCACTCCTTGTGGCTCTGCTCGGTTTGGTCTTGCTCGCTCGCAATTAACGGCGTTTTGCCCTGCCAGCCCTGCTCTCGCAGGTCTGCACCGGCAAAAGCCTCAGCTC
>JAILHI010000056.1 GCA_024695865.1 Candidatus Gastranaerophilales bacterium | reverse complement strand
AGCTATATCAAATGCAATCACAGGAGCAGTAGAAAAAGCTCTTGACAGAATTGAAAAATCAACAAATGGGGAAGTTGCAGAGTTTCGTACATCTATTAAAAAGATAGATGAACAAAGGTATGATGTCACAGTTAAGTTTGTCCTTTTCCCCGACTATTTTGAGATACAGACTGTTGTTCCCAAAAAAGAAGAGCGCGAAGGCGAGATATATAGAAGTCAGGTAGATGATGAGCATATATATTAGATTTGCTCCCTAAAAAATAAAAAGGTGGTGCCAGAAGTGAATGAAACAAATTATATTTGCAAAAGTTGCGGAGCAAAATTCATTAAGACGGGCGGGAAAGAGCTTGGCATTGATCCTGCTTACTTAACCTGCCCTTTTTGTAGAAAGCATAAGATTGCAAAGGTCAAAAAGGAGGAGGCAGAGAAATGACAATACAGGAAGCGATAGAAGTTTTAAGAGAAGAACACGATTATGCACAACTATTATCTTATGTAAATGAAGCTTTAGAAATAGCAATAGAAGCTATGGAAAAGCAGATACCGAAAAAACCTATAAAGAAAAATCCTGTTTGTTATGATAAGAGAAAAGATGGTAATGAACTCTATGCCTATGATTACCATTGTCCCTATTGCGACAGAAAAGTAAACAAGGGAGATCATCATTGTAGATGCGGACAAGCGTTAGATTGGGAGGAGGAAAAAGATGTTCTTTAAAGGCATATTTAGTGTAGCAGCTGTCGCATTTGGAGTCTGGCTTATCGTTGTGGGAGCCATTGCTACTCACAGAAACTATGAAAAATATAGCGAAAAAATAGACGCGGCTATGGCATCACTTCTGATAGTTATAGGAGTAATTGTCGCATCAATACCTTTTTGCGTATTATTTATGGGGGTATAGCATGGATAAACTTTACGACATTGCAGGAGTCATAGTTTTATATGGACTTGTTGCGTTAATATTTGTTCCGTATATTGTAATTACGATTGAATTATTTTTGGAAAGTAAAAAAGACCGGAGGGACAAAAAATGAAAAAGGTTTTTGATGAAATCATAGCAGGAATACTTGAGATCATAATTTCAGGTATGGAAAAATTCTTAGAAGCATTAAAAGGCGGGAACGACTGATGGAACTTCTATTTAATCTTGACATCTGCGACATTTATTTATTGACAAGAGAAGAGATAAAAGCTATTCCTGTTATAGGGATAATGGAAGACGAGAATAGACTTTCTCTTCCGATAAGAGGATATGGATATGCGGGCTTTGACTCGTCTAAAAAAGAAAGAACAATGCGCCTAACATCTCCGAAAACAGGACTTCGGGCTCATAGGCACGATGTAAGAATACTTGAGACCAAAAACCATAAAGACTTTTCTAAATTCGGACCTTGCCTTGATGAGACAGTATGCATATCTTTTACGATAACAGGGATAGAGCGCGAAACTTTTGACGAGAATGGCAATATAGACGGGGACTTTGCAAAAACATTTATGTTTTTGTCGTCTGCAAACATTCCAAGAAACAGAATGGCAGACTATTTCCAAAACGGAACAAGAGATATTGTAATAGCAAAGGTTTCGGATATCGAAGTGTTTGAACCAATAGATGTTACGACATTTAAAAAGGGGTGCAGAACTACTGACGGAGCTTGCGCGAAGTGCGAAGATTGTAAATACAACACAGGGCTTACAAAAAAGACAGCGTGGTGTAATTATATTGGCGAGGATTTAACGAAGCAAGATGTATCGCTTTGCGGGCGTAATTGGAATCCCGTAGTTTTGCTAAACAGGTTTTTGCCTAAAAACCTAAAAGATGCAGCTGTTGTTGTGCCCGAAGATAAGTTTTTTAAGGAGGAATAAGAAGTGGTAATATTGGAAGGTATCTGGTACGCGTGCATCATAATGGGAATTGTGGTACCGATTGCACTACTTGTATGGGCTTTGGTCGCAGGAATAGCATACCTCGGCGAAGTGGCAGCACTGATTGCACTATTTTCATGGGCTTTGGCCGAGGGAATAGCATACCTTGGCGAGGCAGTAGTAAGGTGGTGGAAGAATTCATGAGCGCAAACACATTAAAATTTGTACTCTTTGGTCTTTTTGCACTGATAGGTTTAATTTTTTTAGGCATATTTGCTTTTATTGCGACAGCCAAAGCAAGAGAAGATGCAAAGAAGTGGAAAGAGGCAAAAACGGAAGACGCCATAAGAAGATCAATGAATCAATTATCAAAGGGGGCTTAAAAATGCTGGCAAGATTATGTGACAGGTGCGGACATACTATCTGTGAAGGCGACAGCAAGATAGGGCGTGTTGAATTAAAGGCAGAAAATGATTCAGGCACAATCTTTTTTAGCGCAGAGATTTGCGAGACTTGCTTTGGTGCATTAAAAAACTTTATGTCAGAGGGAAAGATGCAAAAAGAGCTTATTAAGCTAAATGAGCAAGTTGTAAGAAAAAATGTTTTAAACAGAGCAAAAGAGGTCGATACTTTCTCTTAAGGAGGGATTTGATGGACGGAGTACATTTCTTCCGCGGAATTATGCACTTTTTATCAGGCGGAAGACATCCAAAAGAAAACATAGAAATAACCCATGTGTCGAAAGATACAATAACAAAAGAAGACAAAAAAGTATTTGAGTATTTTCCTCCCGAGTGTTGGGATTGTATAAAAGCAAGAGGAAAATGCAAAAAATCAAAACATGAAAAAAATCCAAAGACCTGCGGAGAGTACCAATCAATGTTTTATGCTGTAATGCGAGATGCAGGAGGAAAATAATGGTTAAAGCTATATTTTGGGTGTTTGCAGGCACGATTTTTGTAGTTAGCGTTATAGCGCTCATTATTATATGTATTATGGAGGCGACAGATTAAATGAAACATCAATGTTATTTTTGCGGAAAAGATGTAGATATTAAAACAGGCGACAAAACTACCGGTCAAGAAGGACAAACCGCACAGACAGGCGAAATTAAGACCTGTGACTATGATACTGTGGCTTCTGAGTCAAGTAAAAATTACTATGTCGTAGGAACGCAGTCCGGAGTATGTATCTGTGCCGACTGCATAAGAAATGGCGGAAAATCATTTTATATAGAATATGGAAAGGAGGGGAAACAATGACCGGTATTATAATAATATTTTGCCTTATGGTAGTGAGCTACTACAGTTTGTGCGTTTATTGTGCCAAAAAGACTCTTGCCTGCACTTATTGGGCTGTAAATAGCTATTTGGCAAAAGAAGAAAGGGAAAAATGGAGAGCTTTGGCTCTTTGGGGAGTACTAATGATACTAACATTTGTTATGTCCTATCCTATATCGGTATTTAATCCCGATAAGCCATACAGCTGCTTGTTTTCTTTGGCCCTAATAGGCTACATTGAGGGCTATCTGTTTTTTAAAGATGAAGTTGCTGTAAAGAAAAAAGACAGCATAGATTGGGACGAAGTAATAAGGAAGACGCTTGAGGTTTTGGTCCCCTTCTTCTTATTTATTGGGGTGATGTTCTCTTGAATTTTAAAAAACTGATATTTGACAAAGAGGAAGAGCAGAAAAAAGTAATTAGGCTTTTGGGTTTAAAGCCTATGAAAGATAAGACAGGTGGCTCAATTCCTCTCTTGATACAGGAAAGAAGACAGGGAGCTACCTTTACTATGAAAGAAAACGGAAATCTTTTATATGATAAAGAAGCTTATATTTTTTATAACAAAAAAAGCGGGCAGTATTATATAAAAGGACTCTACTTAAAAACGATA
>JAILHI010000052.1 GCA_024695865.1 Candidatus Gastranaerophilales bacterium | reverse complement strand
TTTTCTTTTTATTTCAACATCATCATTTTTTAATGATACAGATATTAATATGCCAAAAATGAAAGGATATAATTTTAATATCGAGGAATATTATTTTTTATTGTATTCAAAAACGACGTTATATTTCAGTTTCGATAAAATCAGGGAATTTTTCAGTAAAGAAAAAAATAATAAAATTGATATGGATTTTTCGGAAAGGATGCAAGCATTTGAATATTATCCTGACAATTTTCCATCTATAATAACCGATGAAGAACTTGTAAAAAAATTATTTGAGAACAATATTTTTTATCTGAAAAAAATTGTTGAGTTTCTGAAACAAAACAATATAGACTATCAAATTGTTTTTGTGCCTTATCATTCATTATATGCGGCAATGATATCGGAATATCCGGTTATAAAAGAAACAATGGATAATATTAAAAGGGCAAGTGTAGAAATATCTGACAAGGATGTTTATGACTTTTTTATTGTAAATAAATATACGACTTGTGATATAACAAAAAACAATTACATGTATCATGACGCCTTGCATCCTAATATTATATGGGGAATGAAAATATTTAAAATTTTACATAACAACGAACACGAAAAAGATATTTTTGTAAAAATCAATAAAAACAATATTGAAAAACATCTTGCAGAACAAACAAAAAAAACAAATGAATACAAAACGAAAAATAAAGAGCTTGTTGAGTACAATTTGGAACTTAACAAGAAACAAATTAGTGTAATCAAAGAAATACTAGAAAGTCGCCCAATTAGTTTTCAAAAGGCTCCGAATACTGTAAAACAAGAAATTAAAACTTATGAAAGATACAATGATTCAATTGAAAAACTGATTAAAAATGGTACTCCTCCCAGACAAGGTTATTTTGAAAACGAATTTTAACCATAAAAATATTAAGCTGATAATTTTTCATGTCTTTTGTAAAAATAAAAAATTTCTTTTCATTTAAACATATTTTTATTAAAATTATATTGAATGTGAGGTAAAAAATGCTTGATATAAAATTAATCAGAGAAAATCCCGAAAAGATAAACGAACTTTTAAAAAGAAGAAATCCCGAATTATCGATAGATAAAGTTTTGGAAATAGATGCGGAAAGAAGAAAAGTCCAAACCGAAGCAGACGAACTTCGTGCAAAAAGAAAATCAGAATCTCAGAAAATCGGTATGATGAAGAAGAACGGTGAAAATACCGATGCAATTCAGGAAGAAGTAAGACAACTCGGCGACAGAATTAAAGAACTTGAAGAAAAACAGGTCGAACTTGATAACAATCAAAGAACACTTCTTTTGCATATTCCGAATACTCCCGATGAAACAACTCCGATTGGCGCTTCTGAAAACGACAATCCCACGGTTTCAAAATGGGGTGAACCGACAAAATTTGATTTTGAATTTAAACCTCATTGGGACTTATGTGAAGAAAAAAATCTTGTGGATTTTGAAAGAGGGGTTAAACTTTCTCAGTCAAGATTTACCTTATACAGAGGAAAAGGCGCAAAATTAGAACGTGCAATCATTCAGTTTTTCCTCGATTTACACACGGAAGAACACGGTTATGAAGAAATATTGCCGCCGTTTATGGCTAATGCCGCTACAATGACGGGAACGGGACAACTTCCTAAATTTAAGGAAGATATGTATAAATGCGTTGATGAAGATTTATACTTAATCCCGACCGCAGAAGTACCCGTTACAAATATTTATGCGGGCGAAATTTTGAGTGAAGACGATTTGCCGAAATATATGACGGCATACACTCCGTGTTTCAGACGTGAAGCAGGCTCCGCAGGCAAAGACACAAGAGGTTTAATCAGAGTCCACCAGTTTAATAAGGTTGAAATGGTAAAACTTACCACGCCCGAAACGAGTGCAGAAGAACATGAAAAACTTACGAGAAATGCGGAAGTTTGTCTTGAAAGATTGGGACTTCCGTACAGACGTGTTGCTTTGTGCACGGCAGATATAGGTTTCAGTGCAAACAAATGTTTTGACCTTGAAGTCTGGATGCCCTCATATAACACCTATAAAGAAATTTCAAGTTGTTCAAACTTCGGCGACTATCAGGCAAGACGTGCTAATATCAGATACAGAGATAAAGACGGTAAAATCAGATTTGTTCACACCTTAAACGGTTCAGGTCTTGCTGTCGGCAGAACTTTTGCCGCAATAGTCGAAAACTTCCAGCAGGCAGACGGAACTATTATCATTCCCGAAGTTTTGAGAAAATATATGGGAACGGACAGAATATAATGTCAAAAAGAGGCTATTTCATTACATTCGAGGGCATTGACGGCTGCGGTAAAACAACCCAGTTAGAAAATGTCCGCCGTTTTTTTGAAGAAAAAGGACAAAAATGTGTAACGACAAGAGAGCCCGGGGCTTTAAAACTCGGTTCTCAAATTCGTGAAATTTTGCTTCATTACGATGGAGAAGTAGCCAATAACTGTGAAATGTTCCTGTTTCTTGCAGACAGGTCGCAGCACGTTGAAACCTTTATAAAGCCCATGCTTGAACAGGGAATAACTGTTTTGTGTGACAGACATACCGATTCTACGATAGCCTATCAGGGTTATGGCAGAAACGGTGATATTAAGAAACTTGAAGAACTTAACAATATAGCCGTAAACGGTTTAAAACCCGATTTGACCCTGCTTTTTGATGTAAGCGTGGAAACGGGACACCAAAGGGCAGGCAAAGATTTAGACCGTCTTGAACTTGCGGGAAAGGACTTTTTTGAACGCACACGAAACGGCTATCTTGAACTTGCAAAAAAATATCCCGAGCGAATTAAGGTAATAAATTCCGAAAAATCAAAAGAAAGTGTTTACAATGATGTAAAATCGCTTATAATAGATTTAATAAGAAAAGGATAAAAAATGGCAGAACAAAAACAATACAGACGCTGGTACGATAAAGACCCTTTGTTAAGGGAAGCCTTGGAACTTTTGAAGTTGAAGTCTGATGAGGGAAATTCCGATGATGCAACATCTGAATTCATCATCAAATTACAGCAGGAAGTTGCAAAAGACGTTATTGACAGTGTTTACAATATGGTTACGAAGTATGCGGGTAAAGGCAACCGCTGGTACGATAATGACCCCGTTATGCTGAAAGCCGTTGAATTATTGCGTGTTGCTCCGCCTGAAACACAGAGAACCGCTGCTTTAAAATTATTGACAGCGTTAGAAATGAACAGTTCTGATGAACTGGCAGACACAGCAAACGATGATTAATTCCGAACCACACTTAAAAGACGTACAAAATCAAGAAGATACAAGAGATATTGATATTCAGAAGGTAGGAATTAACAATTTGGACGTTCCTATCAGAATACAGCGAAAAAACAAGACAAACCAAACAGTTGCCGCTAAAGTAAGAATGAGCGTTTCGCTCCCCAGAAAATACAAAGGCACGCACATGTCGAGGTTTGTCGAAGTGCTGAACTTATACAGAATGAAGGATTTTTCTTCTGAGGATATTCAATGTCTTGTTTCCGATATTAAAAAAGTTTTAAAAGCGGAAAGTGCTAATGTTAAATTCAGTTTTCAGTATTTTGTCGAAAAAAAATCCCCGATAACAAAATTATCCTTTCCCTTGGCTTATGATTGTTCATTTGAGGGGGATTTAAACGGTGAAAAGTACAGATTTGTACTTGGGGTAAAAGTTCCAATTGCAACTTTATGTCCCTGTTCAAAAGAAATAGCCGAGTTTTCCGCACACAATCAGCGTGCTTCCGTAAAACTTAAAGTAAGTTTTAATCAGGAAAAAGATAAAATCTGGCCTGAAGATTTAATTGAAATGATAGAAAATTGTGCATCTGTTTCTTTATATGCTATACTCAAACGGAGTGACGAAAAATATGTTACCGAAACAGCATATAACAATCCCAAATTTGTTGAAGATATCCTGCGAGATTTAGTGATAAAATTAAGGCAGGATAAGAGAATAGAAAGTTTTGAAACAGAAATAGAGGCATTTGAAAGTATTCACAATCATAATGCCTGGGCTTATCAAGCAGAAGGAATATAAAAATGAAAGAATTATTTAACAACTACGTTCAATCTCTTGAAACATATATAATGTTCAGAATAAAACAAAAAACGGCGGAATTAACACCGATGTTAAAAGAAAAAAACAGAGCACCGATATTTTTGTCGATGGGTGCGCCTGTTCAAAACCCGCCTAAATTTGTTACGGATAAAATTATAGAAGTATTGAGAACACCGAGTGTTCATACCTATTCAACACCAAAAGGCGAAAGCGTTTTGATTGATGCTATTCAGCAAAGAATGAAAAACAAATACAACGTTGATTTGGATAAAACGGAAATCTTTTCTTTAATCGGTTCAAAAGAGGGTATTGCAAACTTTATCAGAGCGTTATGCAATCCGACAACCGATGAAAAAGAAAAAGATATTATAATGATTCCTGATCCCGGATATGCTTCTTACGGCGAAATGGTTAAGGTTTCGGGCGGAAAAAGTTATTCCGTTCCTCTGACAAAAGAAAACAATTATATGCCGAATCTGGAAGAAGTTTTTGAGCAACTCAAAAAGGACGGTTATAACCAGAAGAAAGTTAAAGCCTTGATTATCAATTATCCGAACAATCCTTTGGGTGCGGGCTGTACAAAGGAATATCTGCAGGCGGCTGTTGATTTTTGTAAAAAACACAATATTATCCTTATGAGCGATGCTGCGTACATAGATATAGGTTTTGAGGGTACCGAAAGACCGTACAGTGCTTTGGAATGTGACGGAGCAAAAGATATAACGATAGAATTTTTCAGTTTTTCAAAGCCTTATGCGATGACGGGCTGGAGAATAGGCTGGGCTTGCGGAAATAAAGAACTTGTCGGTGTGCTCGGAAAATTGAAATCCACGATTGATTCGGGTATTTTTAAGCCTATTCAGATGGCGGGTGCCGCTATTCTTAACAGTAAAGAGGGCGATGAATATATAATTGAGTCTGCAAAAGGTTTCCAAAAGAAACAGGAAATTTTGACAAAAGGCTTCAAAGAACTCGGCTGGGATATTGATAATCTTTATATCCCGACGGCGACCTTCTATCTATGGCTACCGATACCGCCTAAATACAAGACTTCCGAAGAATTTACAAACGATGTTTTGACGATTTCGGGTGTTGTTCTCGTTCCCGGAAGCGCTTTCGGTAAATACGGGGAGGGCTGGTTCAGAATTTCCGCAGTCTGTGAAGATGAAAAACTTGAACAGGTAATTGAAAGACTCAAAGCAGACGGCTTCAGGTTTGAATAATGATAACGGTCATCGATTACGGTGCGGGCAATGTTAAAAGTATTGCCAATATCCTTGAAAATTTAGGTGCAGAGTATAAAATTTCTTCCGATAAGGAAGAAGTTTTATCTGCCGATGCACTTATTTTTCCCGGACAGGGACATTTCGGACAGGCGGTGAAAAATCTTGAAACTTCGGGTCTGAAAAATGCGGTAATTGAGGCTGCGACTGTCAAAAAAATAAAGTTTTTGGGTATTTGTCTGGGGCTGCAAATTCTTTTTGAAGAAAGCGAAGAAGCACCCGAGGCAAAAGGGCTTTCAATCTTTAAAGGAACAGTCAAAAAATTTGAGTGCGGAAAAATACCCCAAATCGGCTGGAATAATATCAAAACAACCTCAAATAACTCTTTTTTGACGGACGATTATTTTTATTTTGTAAATTCTTATTATGTTGAGCCGCAGGATAAAAGCATAATATCTTCGGTTTGCACCTACGGCAATGTTGATTTTTGTGCTTCGGTAGAAAAAGACAACATTACGGCTGTGCAATTTCACCCTGAAAAAAGTTCCGATTGCGGAAAAAGTTTTTTTCAAAAGTGGTTAAAAAATTGAAGTTGATTTTATCTTTATATTTGTTGTGAACTATAAATTTTTCAGCATTCTGAACCCGAAAGATACATAATTAAATAAAACAGACAGATTTCTGATTTTTAATAACTTGTTTATTACAAAAGACGGTCTTGTGTAATATTGCAAAAGTGTTTCTCTCCTGAATTTTTCAATTTTTTCGGGAGAAATTTTGCCGTATTTTTTGTATATGTTGTGGTAGGAATCAAAACCCGTTATATCGGGTAAATTTCCGTTTTGCAGAACCAATTCGTTATATATCGGCGTATTCGGAAAAGGCACAACAACAGAAATTTCTATATAATCCGCATTTATTTCAAAAATATGATTTTTGAGTTTTGTCAAATCCTGTTCATCTTCCCAAGGGAAACCCGTTAAGAAATATCCTAAAATTTCAATTTTGTATTTTTTGCAGATTTTAGCGGCCTGCAGATTTATTTCCGTAGTTGTTTTTTTGTTCATAAGTGATAAAGACTCGTTATTTCCCGATTCAAAACCGATGGCAACGAGAGAACAGCCTGATTGTTTCATTATCCGAACAAGTTCTTCATCAAGTGTATCTGCTCTTGCCGTAGCAACCCAATTAATTTTTGAATTTAATTCTTCCTTGATTAAGAGTCTGCAAAATTCAATAATCTTTGTTCTGTTTGCGGTAAACGTATCCGAGCGAAAAAAGAAATTTGTTATGTTATATTTTTCGATACAATCTTTAATTTCCCCGATAATATTTTCGTTTGAACGGGAGCGGATTTTTTTGCCTGAAATAACAGGCGACAAACAAAAAGAACAAGAATACGGACAGCCCTTATCGGTTACAATAAGCGCCATAGGCTTATTCGTAGAAGGGTTTATGTAAAGGTTGTTTTTCATTGCATCTCTGTCGGGAAAAGGCAGAGACTCAAGTTCATCTTTAAAGTCCTTGTGAAAATTAATAATCCAATTCCCGTTATCATCTTTATAGGAAATTCCCTGAAGATTTTCCAGTAAAGTTTTATCGTTAAAATGAGCATTAACCAAATCTCTGATAATAAACTCGACTTCGCCCCCAATAAGATAATCGGCATTTGTAAGATTTAATTTTGATAACAATTCTTGCTTCGGATTAAAAAATATACTTCCTTTTAAAATAAAGGCAGTGTCAGGTTTTTTATTTTTCAGTAAGTCAACCGTCTTTAAATCCTCGGGAAGACTTCCGTTAGTAGTGCTTATAAAGACAATATCGGGTTTTTCGGCGGAAAAGTCTGTTAATAAATCATCGATTGTTTTCTTTTCTGCCTGATAATCTTTTAAAAAAATTCCGTAATTATCCTGTTTAAGTACAGAAGAAATATAGCCCAAATCGTTACAGGGTCTGTTTGTACCTACGCAAGAAGCCATTATATCTATTTGGCATCGGTCTTCTCCTCTTTGAAACATTCTTCCCGGAGGGTATATAAGCATTAATTTTTTCATAGATACAAATCTTTCAATGAAAACAATTATAAATATACTGTTTGCTGTTGTCAAATAATTGAATTTAACTTTTGTGATTTTATTTTTGTTGATTATCAGGCAAAATCATTTTTTTATTTATTAATTCCTCTGCAATCGGTAAAAGATTCCAATAGGTTGTCGTAATTGATAAAGGTGCTTCTTCTATGATTAATATGTTTGCATCTTGGTTGAAATGAGTGTAGTTTTTTTCTGAATAGTTGATTTCGCCGCTCCGATAATTCTTCGGAAAAATAACTTTGCCGATAATATAATCATCTGACAACAAAATTGACGTCAGTATTGTTCCAAACGGTGGTGCAGCCTTTAAAAGATTTGTTGTTTCTCCCTTTTCCGTAAATTTTTCAGGGGGAATGACAGCGATAACTTCGTTTGATTGTTTCATCACATCTTTCAGGTATGCCAGATATTTTCCCTGCCCCGTGCAGTTATGAATTTGCCATAACGAATTTAAAATACCGAAAATACAGCCGATAATAATCAGGTTTTTGTAAAAGAAGGCATTAAAATCCGACATTTTAAAATTATAATAATCTCCGGCCAGAATTAATATGTACAAGACGAAAAATACCATAACGCTGAACATATATCCGTTTAATTCGTTACTGAACTGATAAGCCGAAAATCCTACTCTCATATTAAAAACAAAAAGTCCGAACAAGAAAAAACAAATCAGATATGGTGAAGATTTTATGGTTATGTCTTTTTTGCAGAACAACAGAAAAAGTACGGCAATTATTGCAAAAACCGAAGATAAAAGAATTGAATTTGTAAGGTGCGACAGAGAATGTTGTACACAGTTCAGCCATTCGCCTGTTGCGGTCGGCCTGAGATATATAATCGTTATGATTGCTTTTGCGGGAATGTATAATAAAGGAATGACCGAAAATGCGGCAATACATTTTTTGGCAGTGTTATTAATGTCGTTTTTATATTTTCTGCTGTATAAAAAATAATAGAGAATTAACATTGCGGAAATAATAAAATTAAATTCCATTGTTTCGGACATAATAATTGCCAAAACCGATATCAGAAATAATCCTTTTTTGTTAAAGGGTGTTTTTGACAAATAACCTTGCAGCAAAAGAAAATTTAATAAAAATCCTATATAAAATTCTCTTATATTCC